>JAYTXO010000359.1:0-3229 GCA_043742905.1 Microbacteriaceae bacterium
CGTCATGATCGGCCATCGCCTGGCCACACAGCGGGCATGCTTTCGCCTGCGTCGGCGGCAGCGGCTCCTCATCGTAGGGTCCGAGCGGCGGCGGGCCGAGGTAGGGCAACAGCCGCCGGTTGAGGCGGTCCCACCACGGGGCTTTGGCAACCATGTAAAACTCCTTAGTGCACTAAACAATAGTGTACTTGCTAAACTGCATCAATGGACCCGCTCGCCCTCGACCGCCAGGTCTGCTTCGCTCTCGCCGCCGCCTCACGCAGTGTCATCGCCCTTTACCGCCCGGTGCTGCAGCCACTCGGGCTGACGCATCCGCAGTACCTGGTGATGCTCGCCCTGTGGGAACGCAGCCCGCGCACCGTCAGCGACATCGGCACCACACTGCTGCTCGATCCGGCGACGCTCTCGCCACTGCTCAAGCGACTCGAGGCGGCCGGCCTGGTCTCGCGCGCCCGCAGCGTCGTTGATGAGCGCGCCCTTGACGTGCAGCTGACAGCGGATGGTGCGGCCCTCCGCTCCCGAGCTGAGGGGGTTCCTCCGCAAATCATCGACCGCCTCGGACTTCCCGTAACCGAGCTCGAGCACATCCGCGACGACTTGACGAAGCTGATCGAAGCGGCGACGGTAGAGACATGACACCTCTCTCGATCCTGTTTATCGGCGGCACCGGCACGATCAGTTCTGCGGCGAGCGCCCGCGCTCTCGAGGAGGGGCATGCGGTGACGCTGCTCAACCGCGGCCAGTCCACGCTGCGCCCGGTCGCGGTCGGAGCCGAGTCGCTCGTCGCCGACGTGCGGGATCCCGCCTCGGTGACGGATGCCCTGGCCGGCCGGGAGTTCGATGTTGTGGTCGACATGGTGGCGTTCACCCCAGAGCACGTCGCGCAAGACATCGATCTCTTCACCGGACGGGTCGGGCAGTATGTTTTCATCTCCTCGGCATCCGCCTACCAGAAGCCGCCGGTTCGCCTTCCGGTCACGGAGTCATCGCCGCTGCGGAACCCCTACTGGCAGTATTCGCGCGACAAGATCGCGTGCGAAGACCTGCTCGTCGCGGAGTATCGCGCCAGCGGGTTCCCGGCGACAATCGTGCGCCCCTCCCACACCTACGACCGCACGAGTGTGCCGCTCAACGGCGGCTGGACCGCGATCGACCGGATGCGCCGCGGGGCCCTGGTCGTGTTGCACGACCACGGCGCCTCCCTCTGGGCGCTCACGCATGCCCGGGACTTTGCGGTCGGCTTCGTGGGACTGCTCGGCAATCCGCACACGATCGGCAGTGCCATCCACATCACCTCTGACGAGCTGCTGAGTTGGACCCAGATCACGCACCTGCTCGCGGATGCCGCGGGCGTCGAGCCGAACATCGTGCACGTAACCTCTGAGGCGATTGCCGCTGCCGATCCGGACATGGGTGCTGGCCATCTCGGCGACCGCAGCCACTCGATGATCTTCGACAACAGCCTGGTGAAGTCCCTCGTGCCCGCCTTCGATCCGAGAATCGGTTTCGCCGAGGGTGCGCGCGAGATTATCGGCTGGTACGACGCGCATCCCGAGCAGCAGGTCGTCGATCCCGCGCTCGACGCGCTATTCGACCGCTTGGCGGCGGGCGCGGTCGCGTAGCTCCGCACCGGTCCGCGCCACACCCGTATTCGCGCTCGTGGCGGGGGATACGCCCGCTCGCGGCGGGGTGAGAACATCCCGGCGGGAGTTAGGACCCCCGCCGGGAGGTCATAGTCCCGCCGCGACCGTTCAACGCACAGGCTGGCGGATCGACGCATAGTCGCGACCGTGCGACGCCGGCGCGTATCGACGCATAGTCGCGACCGTGCGACGCCGGTCTGACCGTGCGACGCCGTGTCAGACCGTGCAACGCCGTGTCAGCCCGTTGTCACTACGACCCGAGCAGCGATCGACACTGCGTCCTCGACCGCGAACACTCCGGCACGAGGGCGGTGAGCCCTTCGCTCGTGCTGCCCGAGCGGGTCATCGCCACAACTCGGTCGTACCGATCGGCCCGGTTTTCACTTGCTAGGCGTAAGCGGCATCCGCCTCGCCGACTCCGGCGCGCTCACGCAGCGAGGCCAGGGACTCGGTGACGAAATCCGAGGTGACGAAAACCGAGGCTTGAAAGCCGAGGCGCCGCAGCCGAGGAAGAGTACGCCTTCGCCCGGGAGGCCGAGTGCTGAGCAGCCCCGCTCGAGCAGAGCCTTGACCCATACCGCCTGCTGGCGCCCGATCTCTGAGCCAGAACTACTGCGGTGCTGCTCACGGATGCCTTCGTTTGGCGGCAACCCGGCCGGTTGCCCGGCGATTCCTTCACTGGTGGGTCCAGAAGTGTTTATAGGACAAGAAAACGCCCGAGGCGCTCAGTTTGGCTGAGCACTTGACGGGTGCGCTTTCGTGATGACTGTCTGGCTTGGCACAATATGGCCATGGCTTCTCCCGACTGGACCGCACTCGCCGGCCTCCCGCTCTCCGCCTGGACACCGCGATCGCAGCTCTCGGTACGCGTGACGTCGGTGCCCCGCGCGCGGGTGCCAGCCATTGACATCCACAATCACCTGGGGCGCTGGCTTAGCGACGGCGAGTGGATGATCGACGACGTCGACACGCTGCTCGCCGTCATGAACGACCACAGGGTCGAGACGATCGTGAACCTCGACGGAATGTGGGGCCATGAGCTCGATGACAACCTCGACCGCTTCGACCGGGCGCATCCCGGGCGCTTCCTCACCTTTTGCCAGCTCGAGTGGGCGCTTCTCGTTCACGAAGATGGCGAGCGAATGCTTCGCGAGTCCCTCAACGACAGCGCAGGACGCGGCGCCCGCGGCCTCAAGGTCTGGAAGAACCTCGGCCTCACAGTGCGTGACGCCTCTGGCGCCCTCGTGTTGCCGGATGACGACCGCGTGGTGCGCATCCTCGCTCACGCGGGCGAACTCGGCCTGCCGGTACTCATCCACGTGGCCGATCCCCGGGCCTTCTTCGAGCCATTGGACCAGCACAACGAACGTCTCGACGAGCTACTGCAGGAAAAGGACTGGTGGTTTGGCGACACGAGCCAGCACCCCACCTTCGACCGCCTGCTCGATGCCCTCGCCACCCTCGTGATGGCGACGCCGGGCACGCGCTACATCGGTGCCCACGGCGGATGCGCGGCCGAGGATCTCGATCGCGTCGAGGCGCTGCTGGCCGCGGCTCCCAACTTCACGATCGACATCGCCGGGCGA
>JAYTXO010000360.1:0-1681 GCA_043742905.1 Microbacteriaceae bacterium
GAAGATGGCCTCGCCGAGGTCGAGAGCGGCCTGCTGAACGAGATGTCCTTCACCGACGACATCGCGGACGTCACGAGCCGCTACCTGCTCGAGGCCGGAGGCAAGCGCGTCCGCCCCACGCTCACCCTGCTCGCCGCTCAGCTCGGCCAGGGCAACAGCGACGCGGTGATCCGGGCCGCGGAGGCAGTGGAGATCACTCACCTCGCCTCGCTCTACCACGATGACGTCATGGACGAAGCCCAGCTGCGCCGCGGCGTTCCGACCGCGCAGACGGTCTGGGGCAACTCGGTCGCGATCCTCACCGGGGATCTGCTTTTTGCACGCGCCAGCAAGATCATCGCCAGTCTCGGCGACCGCGGTCTCGAACTGCAGGCGGAGACCTTCGAGCGACTTTGCCTCGGCCAGCTGCACGAGACCATCGGTCCGCGCGAGGGTGAGGACCCGATCGCGCACTACTTGCAGGTACTTGCCGACAAGACGGGCTCCCTCATCTCCCTCGCGGCTGTGCTCGGCGTGATCTTCTCCGAGGCCCCCGATTCGTTCCAGGCTCCGGTGCACGAGTTCGGCGAGAAGATCGGCGTGGCTTTCCAGCTCATTGACGACATCATCGACCTCTCAGCAGAGACCGAGCAGACCGGCAAGATTGCGGGCACTGACCTGCGCGCCGGGGTGCCGACCTTGCCCCTGCTGTACCTTCGTCGCGCGGCGGAGACGGATGCTGCTGCCGCCCAGCTACTGGCGCGCATCGAGCTCGACGCTGCCACTCCCGCCCACACCGCGGCCGACACGGACTTCGCGTTCGCAGTCGCGGAGCTCCGCGACCACCAGGTCACCCGCGATACCCTCGCGGAGGCGCGCCGTTGGGCCGACGACGCGGTCGCCGCCCTCGAACCGTTGCCCGAGGGTCCCGTGAAGAAGGCCCTGACCAAGTTCGCCGAAGCGATCGTCGAACGCCACAGCTAAGGAACGCTGATTCGGCGGCGTGCACGACGAGTCAGAAAGGAACCGCACACGTGACTCTTCGCCTCGCAATCGTGGGCGCCGGGCCCGCTGGCATCTATGCCGCCGACATCCTCCTGAAGCAGGAGCGTGAGTTCGATGTCTCGATCGACCTCTTCGACCACCTGCCCGCGCCGTACGGACTGGTCCGATACGGCGTCGCCCCCGACCACCCGCGCATCAAGGGCATCATCACGGCGCTGCGCGATGTGCTCGACCGAGGCGATATTCGGATCTTCGGTAACGTGCGGTACGGCATCGACATCACGCTCGACGACCTGAAGCAGCACTACAACGCAGTCATCTTCTCGACCGGCGCGATTCGGGATGCCGACCTCGACATCCCCGGCATCGACCTGCCCCGCAGCTACGGTGCCGCAGACTTCGTGAGTTGGTACGACGGTCACCCGGATTTCCCGCGCGAGTGGCCGCTGGAGTCGTCTTCGGTCGCCGTGATCGGCGTCGGCAACGTCGCGCTTGACGTGGCCCGCATCCTGGCGAAGCACCCCGACGACCTGCTACCTACCGAGATCCCGTCGAACGTCTACCTGGGGCTGCAGAAGTCGCCGGTCACCGATGTGCACGTCTTCGGTCGCCGCGGTCCGATGCAGGTGAAGTTTACGCCGCTCGAGTTGCGCGAACTCGGCGAGCTGCGCGATGTTGACATGGTCGTGCACGACGA
>JAYTXO010000361.1:0-3315 GCA_043742905.1 Microbacteriaceae bacterium
GTGCCCGCACCAACTTCTCGATACCCGACTGCGGCGCTACTCGACCACCGAGATAGCGTGAGTAGCCTGAGAACATGAGTCGCACCGAGACATACCGGCGCGTTCTCGCGACGATCGGGCTATTCACCTTGACGGCAGGCGACCTCTGGCGCTACCTGTTCACCTGGTGGGGCTGGGGCGTCATAGCAGGGGTGCTGCTCACGCTCTCGATTATCGAGCTGGTGCGGCTGCGGGTTGACCTGCGACGACTGCCCTTCACGGTGATCGCGTTCCTCGCGCTCGTGCTCTTCTCGACGATTTGGTCCAACTATCCGGTCGTGACGCTGGCCGGAGTCGCACTCACCTTCGTCACCACAGTGTTCGCGGTCTACCTGACGAGCGCGTTCGACCTGGAGACCTTCCTGCGCGCCTTCGGGACGGCCCTTCGATGGATTCTCGGGCTCTCGCTGCTGTTCGAGTTCGTGGTGGCGGCATTTATCCGGCATCCGGTGCTGCCGTTCTTCGTCGACTACTCGAAACTGGCAAAGATCCCGTCGGCCTTCTACTGGTCTCGAGACTTGCTTTTCCACGGTGGGCAGATCCAGGGCATCCAGGGCAACTCGAACCTGCTAGCACTGGTGGCGTTGTTCGGCCTGATCGTCTTCGCTGTGCAGTGGGTCGCAGGCACGGCGTCCAGAGTCTGGCTCGGATTCTGGGGCATCGTCGCGCTCGCAACGCTGGCGCTGACCCGCTCGTCGACAGTGTTTCTCGCGCTCGCCGCGGTCATCCTGGTCGGCGCTTTTCTGCTGCTCGTGCGCCGAACGAGTGACCCGCGCCGCGGGCTCGTGTACAGCGGCGGCGTGCTCGTGGCACTCGGGATCGCGGCGGTGGCGATTTTTGCCCGGGCGCCGATCCTGGCCTTCCTGGGCAAAAACGCGGATCTCACCGGGCGCGCCGAGATCTGGAACAAGGTCATCGCCCTCGCCAACGAGCGCCCGGCTGCCGGCTGGGGCTGGGTGAGCTACTGGGCGCCCTGGGTGCAGCCGTTCAAGAATCTCGTCGAGATCAAGGGCGTGCACTACTACCAGGCCCACGACGCGTGGATCGACGTTTACCTGCAACTGGGAATCATCGGCCTAGTCGTCTTCGGCCTGCTGGTGCTGACCACACTCGTTCGCTCCTGGATACTCGCCCTCGACGCGGGTCGCGGTCGCGTACCGCTGGTGAGCATGTTTCCCCTGCTCGTCGTGGTCGCACTGATCGTGCACAGCATCGCCGAGAGTCGCTTGCTGATCGAGATTGGATTCGCCCTGCTGGTGGTCGCCTCGATCCGCAGTGCCCAACGAGAACCCGGACCGGATGCCTGAGCGGCTGCCCGCCACGCGCCTCGGCCTCCTGGTGGCGATCTTCGGCTCGGCTCGGCTGGCGCACGCGCTGGCGACGGTCGGCATCCTGATGGGCGCCGCCTCGTTCTTCCTACAGCGCACCCTCGGCTGGGCCGGATTCCTTGCCGCACTGATCGCCGCGCTCATACTGATGACGCTGTCGTTCCTGGCCAGGCAGGATGAAATCCGCTGGCGCGCTCTCCTGCCGATCTCGCTACTCGGCTTCCTGATCTGGTCACTCGCCACGCTGGTCTGGAGCTCCTACAAGTGGGCAACTCTTGGCGGTCTCGCCTACCTGGCGGCCTTCACGCTGGTCGCTCTGTTCGTGGCCATCTCGCGGGACACCATCCAGATCGTCCGCGCCTTCGGCGATGTGCTGCGCGCGGTGCTGGGGGCGTCGCTGTTCATCGAGGTGTTCTCGGGCATCCTGATCGACAGGCCACTGCCATTTCTTGGCGTACACGGCAATCTCGGCGCCCTCGGTCCGATCTCGGGGATTGAGCCATCCCGAGATCAACTGGGCCTGGTGGCAATCATCGGCGCGATTAGCTTCGTCACGGAACACCGCACCCGCTCGGTGCCGCGCTTGATCTCGGTACCTTCTCTTGTGCTGGCCGGCTTGTGCATCGTGCTGACGCAGTCACCGGTGATCGCTTTCGCGGCCATTATGGTCGGGATCGCAGCGGCCGTGATCTACGGCGTGCGGCGCGTGAGACCTGAACGTCGCCAGCTCTGGCAGTTCGCAGTGCTCGGACTTGCCGTCATCGGATTCGGGCTGCTCGGGATATTTCGTGGGCCGACCGTCAGGCTCTTCAACGCGACGGGAACGCTCGACTACCGGGTCGATCTATGGCGGCAGGTAATCGCCTTGGTCAGAGTCAATCCGCTGCAGGGTTGGGGCTGGGTCGGCGCCTGGCGTACTGAGGTGTTCCCCTTCTCCGCCCTCTCCTCGGTCCCCGACCGTCCGGCTGACTCGGCGCTGAACGCGTTCCTCGACATCTGGCTGCAGATCGGGGTCATTGGGCTCATCCTCTTCATCGGGATGATCGGCCTCGCGTTCAGCCGCTCCTGGCTGCTGGCGGGTGCGCGGCGCAGCGTGGTGTTCGCCTGGCCGGCGGCAACCCTGGTGGCCTTGATCATCGTGTCCCTCGCCGAAAGCTCGATCTTGTTCGAGTTCGGCTGGATGACCTTCGTCATCTGCTGCGTGAAAGCGTCGCAGGAACTGTCGTGGCGCACGGCGCTCCGGGCGGTGCCGACCACAGCGACGTTGCCACCGCAACCGCGCTGACAACACCGAAGCGGGAGTCGTCAGCTATTCGGCTTGAAAGATATCGCGAAGCACGTCCAGGCGACCCTGACTCGACAAAAAATCGTACGACCCTGCTCGCAGAGCCCGTACCGCGGGGATGACACGGCGCAGCCGACGGCGGTCATAGTTGGCCCGATCCGCTTCGAAGGCGGCCTTGCGCCGGGCGAGCCCCCGGAGGGCCTCGGAAGCGCCGATCATCTCGAGGCGGTCGACAAGCTCCGCCGAGCGACGGGCGAGAGTCGGATAGCGATCACCACGACTCTCAAGCATCCGCCCGATCCGATAGCGCAAAGTAGCGGGGCGCACGCCGATCTCGTTGGCCCCGTGCTGCCGATAGTCGATCAGGGGAGCGGGATCAACCGAGATCAACCCCGTCGCGGCCGCCAGGATCGCCAGCCATTCGTCGTGCACCCAATCCAGCGGGAAGGGTTCGGCCGCGGCCAGCAACTCCCGTCGGAAGACCACGGTTGCCCCGGTCACGAGGTTGCGGCGAACGAGCAGGGTGAAGGCATCGGGCCCGGCGAGCTGCTCCAAATCTGCGGCCCGGACGGAAAGCGCCGCGAACAGATCGACAGGCAGTGGCGAACCTTCGGCGTCGACAAGTCGGGCGTTCCCGCTCGTGAGCAGCACTCGTTGGTCCTC
>JAYTXO010000362.1:0-13643 GCA_043742905.1 Microbacteriaceae bacterium
GATCTCTGCCGAGTCGGTGGCTGTCGCGGCCGACGCCGTGCTCGCCTGGCTCGACACGCTGCCGTTCGCCCCGCCCCACCTCGGGCTGCTCGGATTCAGCCAGGGTGGCGTCATCGCGGTGCAGACGCTCAGGCGCGCGCCAGACCGGGTCAGCTTCGCCCTCAACCTCTCGGGCTTCGTGGCCGGAGGGGTCGAGCCCGGCGACGAGTTGATTGCGCAGCATCCGGTGTTCTGGGGTCGCGGCGATGCGGATCTCGTGATCGGGTCGGCCGCGATCGAACACACTGCCGCGTGGCTGCCTGCGCACGTAGCTTTGCAGGCTGCCGTCTATCGCGGACTGTCGCACTCGATCTCAAGCGCGGAGCTGAACGACATCGTGGCGTTCCTGCACGCGCAGCTCGGAACGCAACCGACTGGCTGACCCCGCCGACATCACCAGGTAGTGACACCAGCGCGCGTCGGCAGTTCGGGCGAAGATGGTCGAATGGAACCCGCCCTCGAGCGCTTCTCGCCGGCGACCCGCGAGTGGTTTTCCGGCGCGTTCCCTGGGCCGACCCCCGCGCAGTCCGGCGCTTGGGATGCGATCAGCTCCGGGCGTCACGCGCTCGTGGTCGCCCCGACCGGCTCGGGCAAGACGCTCTCGGCATTCCTTTGGTCGCTCGACCGGCTGGCCACCACCCCGCGCCCCGAGAACCCGAAGCACCGAACCCGCGTGCTCTACATCTCACCTCTGAAAGCTTTGGGGGTGGATGTCGAGCGCAACCTGCGCTCCCCGCTGGTCGGCATCACACAGACCGCCCGTCGTCTCGGCGTCGAGGTGCCCGCCATCACGGTAGGCGTCCGCTCGGGCGACACCCCAAGCGCGGATCGCCGCCTCCTACTGCGCGATCCCCCCGACATCCTGATCACGACGCCCGAATCGCTGTACCTGATGCTCACGAGCGCGGCCCGCGAGACGCTCGCCGGTGTCGAGACGGTGATCGTCGACGAAATCCACGCGGTCGCGGCAACGAAGCGCGGGGCGCATCTCGCGGTGTCGCTCGAACGGCTGGACCTGCTGCTGCCGAGCCCGGCGCAGCGCATTGGACTGTCGGCCACCGTGCGGCCGGCCGCGGAGGTCGCACGATTCCTCGGCGGCCAGACGCTGGTGACCATCGTGGCTCCCCCGATCGAGAAGACGTTCGACCTGAGGGTCGTCGTGCCGGTGGAAGATATGACCGAGCTCGGGGCTCGCGCCACGAAGGAGGCGCTCGACGGCGATGAGGTCGCCCTGCAGAGCGCCGGATCGATCTGGCCGCACGTCGACGCGGCGATCGTCGAGGAGGTGCTGCGGCACCGCTCGACGATCGTGTTCGCCAACTCGCGACGGCTGGCCGAGCGGCTGACTGCCTCGCTCAACGAGCTGTACGAAGAGAAGATGACGGGCCTACCAATGGTCGGCTTTCCGGCGCAAGCGGTCGGGGGATCGGGGATCACCCAGCTCGAGCAACTCGCGACCGCGGTCGCCGACGTGCCGCTTCTCGCTCGCGCCCACCACGGCTCGGTCTCCAAGGAGCAACGCGCGATCATCGAAGACGACCTCAAGTCCGGCCGTCTGCGCTGCGTCGTCGCGACCAGCTCACTCGAGCTGGGCATCGACATGGGCGCCGTCGATTTGGTGATCCAGGTCGAGTCGCCACCGAGCGTGGCAAGCGGCCTGCAGCGGGTCGGACGCGCTGGCCACCAGGTGGGCGAGATCTCGAAGGGCGTACTGTTCCCGAAGCACCGCGCGGATCTCCTGCACACAACTGTCGCGAGTGAGCGGATGCGGACCGGGCTGATCGAGGCGCTCTCCGTCCCGCAGAACCCGCTCGACATCCTGGCGCAGCAGACCGTCGCGGCGGTCGCCCTCGACACCCTCGAGGTCGAGGACTGGTGGGAGACGGTTCGTCGCTCTGCGCCATTTGCGACCCTGCCACGCTCGGCGTTCGAGGCGACGCTTGACCTGCTGAGCGGGCGGTATCCGAGCGACGAGTTCGCCGAGCTGCGGCCGCGCATCGTGTGGGATCGCGTGGCCGGCACCATCACCGGACGGCCCGGCGCGCAACGCCTGGCCGTCACAAGCGGCGGAACGATCCCCGACCGGGGCCTGTTCGGCGTGTTCATCGTGGGCGGCGAGGAGGGCGCGCGGCGGGTCGGCGAACTCGACGAAGAGATGGTCTACGAGTCGCGAGTCGGCGACGTCTTCGCGCTCGGCGCGACGAGCTGGCGGATCGAGGAGATCACCTCTGATCGCGTGCTCGTGACGCCCGCGTTCGGGCAGCCCGGGCGGGTGCCGTTCTGGAAGGGCGACGGGCTCGGGCGTCCGGCGGAGCTCGGGAAGGCGATCGGGGCGTTTACGCGTGAGCTGGCAGCGGGCGGCGATGTGGGGCAGCGCATCCGGGAACGCATCGAGTTGGCCGGACTCGACCCCTGGGCCACCAACAACCTGATCAACTTCGTCGCGGAGCAAAAGGCCGCAACCGGCGCTGTACCCACTGACACCACGCTGCTGGTCGAGCGATTCCGGGACGAGCTCGGCGACTGGCGGCTCGTGTTGCATTCCCCGTACGGCATGCCAGTGCACGCGCCGTGGGCGCTGGCCGTCACGGCGCGCATTCGGGAGCGGCTCGGCGTTGATGGCTCAGCGATGGCGGGCGACGATGGCATCGTGGTGCGCCTACCCGAGACGGATGCCGAACCGCCGGGTGCCGAACTCTTCCTCTTCGAGCCGACCGAGCTCGACGAGATCGTAACCACTGAAGTCGGCGGATCTGCGCTGTTCGCGTCCCGCTTCCGGGAGTGCGCGGCGCGCGCCCTGCTGCTCCCGCGCTACAACCCGGGGCGGCGGTCACCGCTCTGGCAGCAGCGGCAACGCAGCGCGCAGCTGCTGGAGGTGGCGCGCAAGTACCCGAGCTTCCCGATCATCCTGGAGACCGTGCGCGAGGTGCTGCAGGACGTCTACGATCTACCCGCCCTCGCCGAGCTCACCAACGAGATCGCGACGCGCAAGGTGCGGTTGGTCGAGGTCGAGACCGAGGTGCCGTCACCGTTCGCGCGAACCCTGCTGTTCGGGTATGTCGCGGCGTTCATGTACGAAGGCGATTCACCACTGGCGGAGCGCCGCGCGGCCGCTCTCTCGCTCGACCCGACCCTGCTGGCGGAACTGCTCGGCCGCGCAGAACTGCGCGAACTGCTCGACCCGCGCGTCATCGAGCAGCTCGAACTGGAGCTGCAACGTCTGGCGCCCGACCGCCGAGCGAAGGATGCAGAGGGGCTCGTCGACCTGCTGCGCCTGCTGGGCCCGCTGAGCTCTGATGAGCTGCGGGAGCGATCGCTCGACGGCGTGCTGTCAGAGACCGTTCTCGACGACTTCGCGCGCTCCAACCGCGTGCTGCGCGCCACGATCGCCAGCGAGCAGCGCTGGGCGGTCATCGAAGACGCCAGCCGCCTGCGCGACGCGCTCGGGGTACCGCTGCCGATCGGGGTGCCGACCGTGTTCCTCGACCCGGTAGCGGATCCGGTGGGCGATCTCGTGAGCCGCTACACCCGAACGCACACCCCGTTCCCGGCCGCGGAGGCCGCCGCGCGATTCGGGCTTGGGGTCGCCGTAGTCACGGACGCGCTGAAGCGGCTGGCATCCGATCGTCGCGCGGTCGAGGGCGAGTTCCGTCCAGGTGCCAGCGGCTCCGAGTGGGTGGACGCCGAGGTGCTGCGGCGCCTTCGGAGTCGGAGCCTCGCGGCGCTGCGCTCGGAGGTCGAGCCGGTGCCGCGAGCGGCGCTCGGGCGCTTTCTGCCGGACTGGCAGAAAGTCGGCGCTCTCGCCTCGTCGGGCAACGACTCCGCGCCCCGTCCGGGCCTGCGCGGCATCGACGGCCTGGTGACAGCGATCGACCAGCTCGCCGGGGTGGCGATTCCGGCATCCGCGTGGGAGAGCCTGGTGCTGCCGAGCCGGGTGCGTGATTACTCCCCCGCGATGCTCGACGAGCTGACGACCACCGGCGAAGTGCTGTGGGCGGGTCGCGGCGAGCTCCCGGGCAACGACGGCTGGCTCAGCCTGCACTTGGCGGAGAACGCGCCGCTGAGTTTGGCCGAGCCGACGATGACCGAAGCGAGCGAGTTGCACGACCGCATTCTGCTTGCCATGACCGGAGGCGGCGCGTACTTCTTCCGCCAGCTTTCGTCGACGCTGGCTTCGGCGGGCGCGGTCGACGACACGAGACTGGCGACCGCCCTGTGGGAACTGGTCTGGGCCGGGCTGGTCGCCAACGACACCCTCGCTCCGCTGCGCGCCAAGCTGGGGGCGACCACCACCCGAACGCGAGCGACGCCCCGCAATCGGGCATACCGCTCTCGGGCGCGGACCGCCGCGAGCGTGTCGAACAAGCTCGCGGCAACCGCGCCGCCGATGGTGGCAGGGCGCTGGAGTCTCCTGCCCGCGACCGAGATCGTCACGACCGCCCGCGCCACCGCTCTGGCCGAGCAACTGCTCGAGCGACACGGCATCGTTACCCGTGGCGCCGTCGTGAGCGAGGGCGTCGTCGGCGGGTTCGCGCTGGCGTACAAGGTCCTGAGTGGTCTCGAGGAGGCCGGCCGTACCCGCCGCGGGTACTTCGTCGAGGGGCTCGGAGCTGCGCAGTTCGCGACCCCAGCTACCGTGGACCGGCTGCGCGCCTTCGTCGCGGATGACGCATCCGGAAGCCTCGCCGAGAAGCCCAGGATCGCCCTCACCCTCGCCGCGTGCGACCCGGCGAACCCCTATGGAGCCGCCCTCGGCTGGCCGGACCCGCCCACCGGCCACCGACCCGGACGCAAGGCGGGCGCCCTCGTGGTGCTTGTGGACGGCGCGCTGGCGCTCTATGTGGAGCGCGGCGGCAAGACGGTGCTCGACTTCCTCGCGTCCGACGACGAGAGCGGTCGGGAGGCCGCAGCCCTATCGCTGGCGGGCACGGTTCGTGCGAGCGGTGGCAAGCTGCGTGTCGAGAAGATCGACGGCGAGTTCTCGGTCGGCACGGTGCTCGGCGATGCTCTCGTGCGCTCAGGATTCGCGCCGACCCCGCAAGGTCTGCGACTGCGCGGCGGCGCCGGAGCGGCGGGCTAGCCGTGCCAGAGGGCGACACCGTCTTCCAGACGGCAAAGCGGCAGAACGCCGCGCTCGCCGGGCTGGTGCTCACCGGCTTCGAGCTGCGAGTGCCGAAGTTCGCAGCGGCCGATCTGCGGGGCGAGACCGTGCACGAGGTTGTCGCCTGCGGCAAGCATCTGCTGCACCGGATCGGCGACTGGAGCCTGCATTCCCACCTCAAGATGGAGGGTTCCTGGCGCGTCGTGCCGCCGGGTGGGCGGTGGCCGAAACCGGCGTTCCAAGCGCGGGCGGTGCTGCGCGCGGCATCCGCCACCTCGATCGGTTTCGAGTTGGGGACCGTCGAGCTCATTCCGACCGCCGATGAGGGCTCCGTGGTCGGTCACCTCGGCCCCGACCTCCTCGACCGGGCGTGGGATGCCGCCCACGCTGCCGAAGCCGTGCGTCGGCTGCTGGAGCATCCAGAGTCTCCGGTGTTCACGGCCGTGCTGGAGCAACGCAACCTGGCCGGTGTCGGCAACGTCTACGCGAACGAGCTGTGCTTCCTGCGCGGGGTACTGCCGACCACCCCGGTCGGGGAGACGGATGCCGCTGCGGTTGTCGACCTCGCCCGCCGGCTGCTCGTGGCCAACCGCGACCGCCATCCGCGGGTCACGACCGGCGACACCCGCCCCGGTCGCCGAACCTGGGTCTACGGTCGCGCCGGCGGGGAGTGTCGACGCTGCGGCGCGGCCCTCCTCGGCGGTGAGCTAGGCGCCCGGCCGGGGCAGGAGCGCACCGTCACGTGGTGCCCACGGTGTCAGTCATGACTGGCCCAGCGCAGAGCGGCGCAGTGTGGAACCGTAGGCTGAACTTATGACCTTGCCGTCGCCGTCCTCGTTGCCCTCGGAGAACCTCCAGCGCGGGGTGATCTTCGCCCTCATCGTTCTCCCGCTCGGGATCGTCGCGTGGGACGTCTTGTGGAGCGTGGGCTTCGTCGCCTCGATTGTCGCGTTCGGGGTGGCATGGGGCGCTGTGCGGCTCTACCGCCTCGGATCAGGTGGCCGCATCACTCGTCCCGGCGCGATCGCCGTGGCGATCATCACGATCGTTACGCTGTTGCTCGCCTACGTCTCCGGCTTCATCGTCGACGTCGTGGAGTCGCTCGTCAAGCAGGGGGCTAGTGTCTCCGAGGCGCTGAGCTACCCGCCGTTCTGGGGCTACGTCGGCTCGGCGATGACGAGCTCCTCGGCACTGGTCAGCTTCCTTCTCGCTGTGCTCTTCGGGGCGCTTGGCTGCTTCAGCGTCCTTCGCGGCGCATTCAGGATGTCGCGACTCCCGCAGGGCGCGGTGACACCGAACGCTCCGACCGTGCTCGGCACTGCTCCCGGTGTGCAGGCCGCCGACGCTCCCGCGCAGCCGGCCATCCAGCAGCCGACGCTGATGAGCCCGCCGCCGCCCGCGCCCGCTGAGCCGACAGACGACACGAACTAGCCGTCGCCGGCCGCGGGTCCGGCCGGTCGCACCCGCGCGAAGTGGGCGACCCGCTCACACAACACGGGACTCGCTGCCCTAACGCCGCCGCCCTGACACCGCCGCCCTGACGACCGACCTAACGACTTTGCTGCCAGGACCGCCCGAACATCACCAGGAGCACGGCGACGACACCGAGCCCGACGACGATCGCCAGCGGCGCGCCGAAGGACATGGTCTGCGCGGCCCAGAACTCGACCTCGTTTCGCGTTCCCCCGTTCCTTACGATCGTGGCGAATCCCTCATACGCCCAGACGATTCCAGCGATTATCAACGCAGCGGCGAGCGCCGCGAGCGCGATCACGAATGGGTCGCGCGCGAGCTGGCGCGGCGTGGTCACGACCGCGGGTTCGCCGAGATATCGCGGGGCCACGTCGGTCTCCGGAGGCACGACCGCTTCGCGTGCAGCGGCCACCGCGACGCCCGCAGCCTCGCTTGGCGGCGGCGTGATCCGGAGCTCGTCGACGCGCTGCGGTGTCGGGCGGACGGGCGCCGGATTCACGGCTGCGGTGCGACGGAGCGCCGATTGCCCGTGCGCCCCGGTTTGCACCTCTCCCGAGAATCCGCGCTGGAAAGCTGGGTCGTAGCGGGGGTCGATTACAGACCCCTCAGTCGTGCCGTCTGGGTCAGGCATCCGCACCTCCGTGGCGTCGAGCCTAGCCGTGCGTCACGCGGAACGGGATCCCCCGAGGGAACTGGCTGGACGTTGCCTGCGAGGATCGGCTGCGCCCCTCGAACGAGTGTCAGATCGAATTCGAACAGCGCGATGACCGCCCCGACACAATCGGGTCCGCACCGCTGAGAAAAGAAGGTGCTTCCCATGAATACTCTCCTGATCATCGTCGGCGTCGTCGCCGTTGTTCTGCTGCTCACCGGCGGGTTCGTCCAGTCGCTGAACTTCCTCCTGTGGGTGGGAATCGTGCTGGCCATCATCGCCCTAATCGTGTGGCTCGCGCGCGTCATCACGGGTCGCCGCAGGGTTTAGCGGCGAGACAAGCGCTCGGAAACCGAATGCGGCCGGTGGACTCGTCCCACCCGGCGGCATCGGTGTGATCGGGCCGTGAACTGGTTCGCTTGCGTCACGGGGTCCCGTGGCCGCGGGCACCCTGAAAAGATAAACTCATTTGCATGGACCCCCTCATTCCTGCTGTCGGCTCCGGTCATGCCAACGACGTCATGCTCAAACAGCTGGGCGAGGTAACGGTGGATGCCTCCCGACTGGAGCACCTCGCCGTCGAGATTGCCCACAAGCTCAAGATCGACGCGGGCACCACCGACGCCGTTGCCGTCCTGCGGAAGGTTGACGCCGTCCCGCCGCCGTGGAGCACGGTCAGGTCGAAGGACATCGCCGCCTGGGCGAGCAGCACCGGGCGGCTCCTTGAGATCCGTGACCGGATGTTCGAAGCCAGTGGCGGATCGCGATTCACCGGGTCGCGTGGCGACACGATCGCGACCGAGTCCGCCGACGGCACCATGTTCCCCGCCGACGAGGAGTACCTAGCCCGCTACCTGAAACGCCTTGAACGCCAGCTTGCAGCCGGTGCCGAGTTGCAATCCCGCCTCGATTACCACGACGAAAACGGCCAACGCTGGCCGCTCGTCACGCTCTACTCCCGTCGTGACTCCGGCGAGAGCACCGAGGAGCCGCCGCTGCGGCTCCCGGCCGAGTGGACCCGCTGGCTCTCCGCTTAGCTCGCCAGCTTCCTAGCTGGCCAACGCTGCGACCACGCCTGGGTACCACCTGGGGGAATCCGGTCTCGTCGAGGAGCCCGCCTACCGTGGAACCACAAACAACCCGGAGGTGATCGCGTGAGTTCGACCGGCAGCAGGGCAGGCAGGCAACCGCTCCGCGGTCGCAAGGCGCTCATTGCCGACGGGGACGCCGGACTCGGTCGCGAAATCACCCTGGCCTACGCACGTGGTGGCGCCGATGTCGCCATCGGCTACCTGGGCGACGACCCCGAGGAAGCCGAGATCACGGCGGCGATTGCTCGCGCCGAAGGCGGTGTCGTAGCGCTCCTTCCTGGCGACCTCTCGGACTACGGGGTGTGCGCCGATGTCGTGCAGCGGGCGGTCGCGCAGCTCGGAGGGCTCGACACCTTGGTCGCGTTCGACCGCGAGGTGCGCGCCAACCTGCGGCGTGCCCTGCGGCGGCTCGCGCTTCGTGGAATCCAGGTGCGCTCGCTGTCCGCGCTGCCGCGTTAGCCCGTGTAGTACTCCCACCGAACCCACCCCACTGAACCTCAACGGAAGGAAACACCATGAGCTCGATCAAGAATGAGGCGGCGTCTCTCAAGGACGACGCCCGCAACCGCGCCAAGGCGGCACAGTCCGCGGGCATCCTGAACCCGGTCGCGGCGTTGCACCGCGCGGGCTTCCGCAGCGAGTGGGCCTACCTCGGTGGCTTCCTGTCCATCGGCTTCAGCCTCGCGGTCTGGTTCACTTCGCGCGCCAACAAGAATCATGACAAAGCGCAGTCGGATCGCTGGGGGATCTTCGTGGGCCACTGGGCTGCCACGTTCTTCGGGCTCGGCGTAGCGCTCAAGCTCGAAGAGAAATAGGGGACGGTGCCGCGAGCGGGGCCTGCTGCCGGTTCGCACCCGGCGCTGGCTCCGCCCTCGTTCAGCGCGTTATGCCGACCGCTGGCTGACCCTATGCTGGTGACGTTTCAACTTGTTGATTGACGTTCCAGGAGATGGCACCAATGGTCGCGAAGGTTGCGAAGGCGAGTTATCCGAGCCTTCACGGGCGCACTGCTCTCGTCACCGGCGGCGCGTCCGGCATTGGTGCCGCGATCGTGCGCGGTTTTGTGAGACAGGGCACCCGGGTGGCCGTACTCGACGTCGCCGATGAGGCGGGTGACACGATCAGCGCAGAACTGGGCGACAGCGTGTTGTACCTGCACTGTGACCTGACCGACGTGGCGGCTGTTCGCGCCGCGGTCGCGCGAGCGGAAGCCCGCTTCGGCCCGATCCGTGCACTCGTGAACAACGCCGCGAACGATCAGCGCTTCGAGATCGCCGACGTCACACCGGAACATTGGGACGCCTCGCAAGCCGTCAACATCCGTCAGCAGTTTTTCGTGGCGCAGGCGGTGGCGCCAGGCATGCGGGACGCCGGCGGCGGTGCCATCGTGAACATGTCGTCGACGGCATGGATGACCGGAGTCGGCACGATGGTCCCGTACACGACCGCGAAGGCTGGCGTCGTCGGGCTGACGCGATCGCTCGGCGCGGGACTCGGCGGAGACGGCATTCGCGTCAACGCGATCGCCCCCGGCGGCGTCATGACTGAGCGTCAGATGCGACTGTGGCACACACCCGAGAGCAAAGACCACATGGTCGCGATCCAGGCCATCCACGAGGACCTCCTGGAAGAGGACATCGCCGACTGCGCTCTTTTCCTGTGTGCCGACGACTCGCGGATGATCACCAAACAGTGCATTCGGGTCGACGGAGGATTGAGATGACCAGCGGTTCGGGCAGTATCGCCATCGGGGTCAACCCCTACGGCCTGACGTACACGCTTGGCCTACAGGGTGCCGGCACGGCGCGGGCGAATCCGAACGGCTCCGGCCTCGACGGCTTCATCGCGATCGCCTCGGAGATCGGCGCGAAATCGATCGAGATCTTCAACCCGTGGCTCACGGAGCTCGGCGTCCGCGGCCGCCGCGCACTCCGATCGCGGCTCGACGATCTTGATATGGCGCCGATCGTGAGCGCGAGCCTGTCTGAGGGCATCGAGGATCCGCTGCAGAACGCGATCGATGTGAATGCCGACATGATGCGATTCGGCCTCTCCTCGATCCTGTGCGGCGATCGCAACGCCTTCGGCGCCTCGGAGTTTGCCCAGCAGATCGCCGAGATTCGGACTGGACTCGCCGCCCTCGCGCCTCGCGCAGCCGACCACGGCGTCACGATCGCCATCGAGAACCACCAAGACTTCGGCAGCAGCGAACTGCTCGCCTTCGCCGAAGATGCTGGCGACAACGTCGGCCTCACGCTCGACACCGGCAACGCGTTCCCAGTGGCCGAGTCGCCGCTGTCGTTCGCCCGCGCGGTCGCGCACCGGGTCCGTCACGTGCACCTCAAGGACTACCGCGTGCAGTTCACCGACGAGGGCTACCGGCTGGTGCGCTGCGCGCTCGGCGACGGCGTCGTGCCGTTCCGCAAGTTGATCGACATCCTGCTGGCGACCGGGCAGACCTTCACTTCGTCTCTCGAACTGGCCGCGCTCGAGGCTCGGCACGTGCGGCTGCTGACCCCGGACTGGTGGCAGGGCTACCCGCCGAAAGACGCCCGCGCTCTGGCCGAGGTGCTCGCCGCGGCTCGCGTAAACCTGATCCCCGAAAACGAGGACTTCCGCACGCCGTGGGAGCTCAATGCGCCTGCCGAGGAGCTGATTTCCTACGAGCGGGACATGTTGCTCAAGAGCGCCGCGTTCTTGAGGACGCTAGGACTGATGGGATGACGATGGATGCAGTTCTGGAAACACCGCCGAAGCCGCTCGCCGGCAAGATCGCTTTTGTCACCGGCTCCGGCCGTGGACTCGGGCGCGCGATGGCCGACAAGCTCGCCTCGCTCGGCGCCGACGTGGCGATCCACGATCTCAACCCGTCCGGCCCGTCGAAGTACGGCGAGGCCGAGACCCTCGATGAGGTAGCCGCGCAGGTCGGCCGGCACGGCACGCGCGTGACGACCGTGTTCGGCAACATCGGCGACGCAGCCGCGGTTGCCGAGATGCACCGCAGCATCACCGCCGAACTCGGCGCCGTCGACATCCTGGTCAACTGCGCGGGCGGCGACATCGGCGCGAAAGGCGGCAAGCCGAACCCGAACAACGCGCTCGACATCGCGCTCGACGACATCCAGACCGAGATCAATAACAATCTCATCGGCACGATGCTGGTGTGCCAGGCCTTCGTGCGGCCGATGCGGGATCGCGAAGCGGGCGTGGTTGTCAACATCGCCTCGGCCGCCGCCCACATGGGTGGAAGCAACGAGGCGATCTACTCGACGCTCAAGGCCGCGGTCGTGCACTACACGCGCTGTCTCGCCGCGGAGATGCGTCCGTTCGGCGTGCGCGTGAACGCGGTCAGCCCCGGCCCCACGAAGACGGCACGGTTCCAGGCGACACGGGTGACCGATTCGGCGATGATGGAGACAAACGACTCGTTCCTGCGTTACGCAGACCCCGAGGAGATCGCCGACGCGGTTGCCTTCCTGGTCGGCCCAAACGCGCGGTTCATCCAGGGTCAGGTGCTGCGGGTCGACGGCGGATTGACGCTGTTCCCCGGATGATGCCTGGTTCGAAAGAGGAGAGCGCATGAGCAACTTATTCGACCTGAGCGGCCGCACCGCGCTGGTTACCGGATCTTCCCAGGGAATCGGGCTCTCGCTCGCGCGCGGGCTGGCCGATGCGGGTGCGGCCGTGATTCTCAACGGGCGCGATCGCGCAAAGCTGGAAGCCGCGGCGGCCGAGATACCCGGCAGCCGCATCCTGGCCTTCGATGTCACCGAGCATGAAACGGTACGCGCGGCCATCGACGACTTCGAGGCGACCGTCGGACCGATCGACATCGCCGTGAACAATGCGGGAGTACAGCACCGCACTCCACTCGAAGACTTCCCGGCCGCCGACTTCGAGCGGCTGCTGCACGCGAACATCTCGAGCGTCT
The DNA here is from genome assembly GCA_043742905.1 of Microbacteriaceae bacterium. Classification (GTDB taxonomy): domain Bacteria; phylum Actinomycetota; class Actinomycetes; order Actinomycetales; family Microbacteriaceae; genus Lysinimonas. The sequence continues at coordinate 12,288 of JAYTXO010000362.1, forward strand.
TCCACGTCGGCCAGGCGGTCGCACGGCACATGATCGCGCGCGGTGCCGGCAAGATCGTCAACATCGCCTCAGTCAACGTGCAGATGGCCCGATACTCGATCGCGCCGTACACCGCCACGAAGGGCGCCGTCGCGAACCTGACCAAGGGCATGGCGACCGACTGGGCGCGGCACGGGCTGAACTGCAACGCGATCGCGCCCGGCTACATGCGCACGCCTCTGAACGAGCCGCTCTGGTCGGATGACTCCTTCAATAGTTGGCTCGAACAGCGCACGCCCGCACGTCGCTGGGGTGAGCCCGAGGAACTCATCGGCGCCTGCGTGTTCCTGGCGTCCGAGGCGTCGACATTCGTGAACGGACATATTCTCTACGTCGATGGCGGGATTACGGCGTCGCTCTGACGCACTGTTCGTGGCTCAGTAGTCGCGCACCATTGGCCAGTCGGTCGCCGTGCTGAGGTCGAGCAGCAGCGAGTCGGCCGCCGCGCGGGCGCTCGCGTCATCGACAGCACTCACATCGATCGTCAACGGCGGTGCCTCGCCGAACTTCGGGATGTCGACGGACGCGGTGGCCCCGCCAGCAAGCACTACGTACGAACTCGAGGTACCGCGCTTGCTGACCCTCGAGCGGGCCGCCCTCGCCACGGCATCGAGCGCATCGGGCCGGGTGAGCGCAGAATTCACGATCAGCGACACGGTGGAGGGCATAGCAGCAGGCTACGTGAGGCCAGTGCCGCGTACTGTCGAGGCATGACCGACGATGTCGTCCTATTTCGAGTCGAGGCGGGCGTCGCCTCGCTGACCCTGAACCGGCCCGCCCAGGGCAACGCGATGAGTCTCGAGCTAATGGACGCGCTCCTGGCCGCAATCCAGGATGCCGAAGCCGACCTCTCGTGCCAGGTGTTGGTGATCCGGGGTGCCGGTCGGGTGTTCTGCGGCGGCGGGGATCTCAACGATCTCGCCCGTGCTGGTGAGGATGACGAGTTGCAGCACCGCATGGTGACCGCGCTGCAAGATGCGATGTATGCGCTCGCGGCATCCCGTCTCGTGGTGGTCGGCGTCGTTGGCGGGGCGGCTGCGGGCGCCGGCCTCGGCCTCGTGCTCAACGCCGACATCGTGCTCGCCTCCACGAAAGCCAGCTTCCACGGTGCGTACGGTGCGATCGGTCTCACCCCCGATGCCGGCGTCAGCTACCTGCTACCCGGTGCGATCGGCACAAAGCGTGCCGCCACGATGCTGCTCGCCGGAGCCCCGGTGTCGGCCACGACGGCGCGCGAGTGGGGGCTGGTGGCCGAGTTGCTTGAGCCGGAGCAGCTCGATGCACGGGCGGACGAACTCGCCACGAAGCTCGCCACGG
>JAYTXO010000363.1:0-3364 GCA_043742905.1 Microbacteriaceae bacterium
CGCGTGGCGCTGGTGAGCGGTCGTTCGCTGCGCAGTCTGATCGGCGTCGCCGAGCTGCCGGACACCACGTTGCTTGTCGGCTCGCACGGCATCGAAATCCGACTTGACGACCCCGACGACCGCTTCAGCCTCGACACCGCCGAGCTCGAACAGGTCGAGGTGCTGCACCAGGTGCTCGGCGAGGTAGCAGATGCCATCGACCAGGTCTGGCTTGAGGCCAAGCCCGCTGGGTTTGCCCTGCACACCCGCCTCGCAACCGAGCACAACTCCCGGGTTGCACACCTCGTCGCGCTCCGCGAGGCGAGCGCGGAGATTGACAACCTCACCGTGCGGCACGGCAAGAACGTGCTCGAGTTCTCGGTGCGCTCGACCACCAAGGGCGACGCCGTCGAGCACCTGCGCCGCTACACGGCGGCGGATGCCGTGTTCTACGCCGGCGACGACGTCACGGACGAGGACGCGTTCGCGGCGCTTCAGCCCGACGACCTCGGCGTGAAGAGCGGTGACGGCCCGACGGAGGCGGCGTTCCGCGTCTCGGGGCCAGACGAGATCGCGCTGGTGCTCTCGACTCTGGCGACCTTCCGCGAGGGCGACGTCCACGAGCAGTAACGGTCGCATCCGGAGCTAAGCATCCGGAGCTAGCTGAGCGCGGCCTCCCCCTGCCGTCCGCTTGTGCGCGCTGTGCTGCTCGGCGGCTCGCCAGCTGTCGGCGTGGCACTCGGCGAGAGGCGCTGAGCCACGGGGTCGCCTCGCGCAGCGTCGGATTCGATCATCCCCGCCTCGATACCGCAGCGCTCGACGGCCACCGCGTGCGTGTTGCCGCCGGGCAGCGGCTTCTCCTGCGAGTCGCGATCCCCAAGTCGACGGTACCGAACCTTCTCACCTGCCCCGCGAGCGCAGGAGAGGGGCGGAGGGGAGGAGGGGAGGGGCGGAACGGATAGTCGGGCGTCCACGCATCGTGAGACGCCGGTTCGGCCGAGCGATACCCTTGAAAGATGCCGGAAATAAGCCCGAAGATCGACCACAAGCCGCGATCCCGCACCGTCACGGATGGGATCGAGGCAACCACGAGTCGCGGCATGCTCCGTGCCGTCGGCATGGGTGACGCCGACTGGGACAAGGCGCAGATCGGAATTGCCAGCTCGTGGAACGAGATCACCCCGTGCAACCTGAGCCTCGCGCGTCTCGCGCAAGCTGCCAAGGAGGGTGTGCATGCCGGTGGCGGCTATCCGCTGCAGTTCGGCACTGTGAGCGTCAGCGACGGCATCTCGATGGGCCACGAGGGGATGCACTTTTCGCTCGTCAGTCGTGAGGTGATCGCGGACTCCGTCGAGGTGGTCATGCAGGCTGAGCGACTCGACGGCTCCGTGTTGCTGGCGGGCTGCGACAAGTCGATCCCCGGGATGTTGATGGCGGCAGCCCGACTCGATCTGGCATCCGTCTTCCTCTACGCGGGTTCGATCGCGCCCGGCTGGGTGCGTCTGAGCGACGGCACCGAGAAGGACATCACGATCATCGACTCTTTCGAAGCGGTCGGCGGTGTGCTGGCCGGCACCATGAGCGTCGAGGATGCGCACCGCATCGAGTGCGCATTCGCCCCTGGCGAGGGCGCATGCGGCGGCATGTACACCGCCAACACGATGGCAAGCGTGGCCGAGGCGCTCGGCATGAGCCTCCCCGGCTCGGCTAGCCCCGCTGCCGCAGACGCGCGCCGCGACTACTACGCGCACCGCTCAGGTGAGGCCGTGGTCAACCTGCTGAACCTGGGCATCACCTCCCGCGACATCCTGACCAAGAAGGCATTCGAGAACGCGATCGCCGTCGGCATGGCCCTCGGCGGCTCGACCAACATCGTGCTCCACCTGCTCGCCATTGCCAACGAGGCCGAGGTCGACCTCACTCTCGACGACTTCAACCGGATCGGCTCGAAGGTTCCGCACATCGGCGACCTGAAGCCCTTCGGCAAGTACGTTATGAATGACGTCGACCGTCGCGGCGGGCTCCCGGTGCTGATGAAGGCACTTCTGGATGCTGGCCTCATGCACGGCGACTGCCTCACCGTCACCGGTAAGACGATGGCCGAGAACCTGGCAGAGCTCGACATCCCCGAGTTGGACGGTCAGGTGCTGCGCACGCTCGATAACCCGATCCACAAGACCGGCGGTCTGACCATCCTCAAGGGCTCCCTCGCACCGGAGGGCGCGGTCGTCAAGACGGCCGGTTTCGATCTCGAGGTGTTCGAGGGCCCCGCACGCGTCTTCGAGCGTGAGCGTGCCGCGATGGACGCTCTCGCGGCCGGCAAGATCCATCACGGTGACGTGGTCGTCATCCGCTGGGAGGGTCCGAAAGGCGGCCCGGGGATGCGCGAGATGCTCGCTATCACGGCCGCCATCAAAGGAGCGGGTCTCGGAAAGGATGTACTACTCTTAACTGACGGCAGATTCTCGGGCGGCACAACCGGCCTGTGCATCGGCCACATCGCTCCGGAAGCGACGGACGCAGGTCCGATCGCCTTCGTGCACGATGGTGATCTCATACGGGTCGATATCGCAGCCCGGTCAATCGACCTACTTGTCGATGAGGCCGAGCTGGAGCACCGGCGTTACAGCTGGGTGCCTCTTCCACCGCGGTACACCCGTGGCGTCCTTGCGAAGTACTCCAAGCTCGTGCACTCCGCCGCGGAGGGCGCGGTCACCGGGTAGTTCGCGTCATCTCACCCTCTGCACGCTTTTCGAAGCCAAGGACCAACCATGACAACTGCACCTCCTGCAGCGAAGCCCGGTCGCTCGGGCGCCGCTGACAGCGCGCCGCCACTGCTGACCGGCTCCGGCGCGATCCTCGCCACGCTCGAGAAGCTGGGCGTCACCGACGTCTTCGGGATCCCCGGCGGCGCCATCATGCCGTTCTACGACGAGCTCATGTCATCCACGGCGATCCGTCACATCCTCACCCGGCACGAGCAGGGTGCCGGTCACGCAGCCGAAGGGTATGCCGCGGCATCCGGTCGGGTCGGAGTCTGCATCGCTACGTCGGGCCCGGGCGCGACCAACCTCGTCACCGCCATCGCAGATGCCCACATGGATTCGGTCCCCCTCATCGCGATTACCGGTCAGGTCTTCTCGACCGTGATGGGGACCGACGCGTTCCAGGAGATCGACATCGTCGGCATCACCATGCCGATCACGAAGCACTCCTTCCTGGTGACCAACCCGGCCGACATCCCGGCAACGCTCGCCGAGGCGTATCAGATCGCCACCACGGGTCGCCCCGGCCCGGTGCTTGTTGACATCACCAAGGATGCGCAGCAGAACACCGCGCCCTTCATCTGGCCGCCCAAGATCGACCTGCCGGGCTACCGCCCGGT
>JAYTXO010000364.1:0-5884 GCA_043742905.1 Microbacteriaceae bacterium
GTCGCGCGATACGATTCGCTATCCTCCGACCGTGTTGCCCTGGTCATCGGTGGCGGTTCTGGCCACTACCCGGCGTTCGCCGGTCTTGTCGGAGAGGGGCTAGCCGACGCTGCGGCACTTGGCAACGTTTTCGCGTCACCGTCTTCCCAACAGGTGATTTCGGTCGCGCGTTCGGTGGCCGGACACTCGGGTGTTCTGCTGAGTTACGGCAACTACGCCGGCGACGTATTGAACTTCGATCTCGCCCAGGAACAACTGCGTGAGCTCGGCATTCCCTGCCGTACCGTCGTGGTCACCGATGACGTTTCCAGTGCGCCCGCATCCGAACGATATCGCCGCCGGGGAGTCGCCGGCGACCTCGTCGTCTTCCGCGCCGCTGCCTGGGCAGCAGGGCAAGGATTTGATCTGGACGGCGTCTACGCTGTGGCGGTGAAGGCAAATGAGCGAACACGCACATTCGGGGTGGCGTTCTCCGGGGCCACGCTACCGGGTGCGGACGCGCCGCTCTTCTCGGTCCCCGAGGGTCGAATGGCAGTCGGGCTGGGCATCCATGGGGAGCCCGGCATTGGGGAGGAGCCGCTCCCAGACGCCCCTGAACTCGCGCGGATGCTTCTCCACCGACTCGTCGACGAGCGGCCGACCGACGTCGACCCTGCGAAGCAACGAGTCGGCCTGATTCTCAACGGGCTCGGGAGCGTCAAGGGAGAAGAGCTTTACGTGCTGTTCGCATCGCTCGCACCTTTGCTGGAGAAGTACGGGCTGACTGCGGTCGATCCCGAGGTGGGTGAGTTCGCGACCAGTTTCGAAATGGCGGGAGTATCGCTCACGCTGGTCTGGCTGGACGACGAACTTGAGGCGGCGTGGACGTCGCCCGCGAACGCTCCCGGCTTCCGCAAATCGAAGAGCGCCGCAGCCTCAGCTGCCCGCGGTGAACCAGAGCCAACACTCGTCGTAGTCGACGAGGTGGTTCCGGCCTCGACGGAGGCTTCTCGTCGCGTCGCGCCGGTCGTGGTCGCGGCAGTCGAAGCGATTCGTCGCACCGTCGATGAGAACGTCGCCGAGCTCGGACGCCTGGATTCGATCGCCGGTGACGGTGACCACGGCATAGGAATGCAGCGAGGTGCTACCGCTGCGGCGTCCGCCGCGGCCGCAGCCCACTTAGCTGGGGCCGGTGCCGGATCAGTTCTCGTCAGGGCGGGCGACGCGTGGGCTGATCGTGCGGGAGGAACCTCGGGTGCCCTCTGGGGCGCGGCTCTCCACGCGGCCGGAATTCATTGGGGTGACTCGGAGGCGCTGACCGCGTCAGTCGTCTCAGAGTCCGTTCAGTTTGCGCTCGACAGGATCACGAAACTGGGTGGCGCGGCGATAGGGGACAAGACCATGGTCGATGCGATTGCTCCATTCGCTCAGGAACTCGCTGCCGGTGTCTCGGCCGGCCGCGGATTAGCAGTGTCGTGGGCCGACGCGGCGGAAGTGGCACGACGCAGTGCAGTCGCGACAGCAGACCTGCTGCCGCGCCTGGGTCGCGCACGACCTCACTTCGAGAAGAGCTTGGGCACTCCGGACCCCGGAGCGACGTCGTTCGCACTCGCCGTTCTTGCCGTGAGTTCCGTGATCGACGCGAGCGAAGGAGCGACGCAGTGACCAGGGTTTGGCGGATCGTCATTGGGTCCGACGATGCAGGGTACGAGTATAAGGAAGCCCTCAAAGCGGACCTTCTCGGCAATTCCGACGTTGAACTCGTCGAAGACTTTGGTGTCGATGCGACAAGTCACAGCCCGTATCCGGTCGTGGCTATTGCCGCGGCTGAGGCAATCCGAGACGGGCGTGCCGATCGCGCCCTGCTCGTCTGCGGGACGGGGCTCGGCGTCGCCATCGCAGCCAACAAGGTCAGTGGCATACGTGCCGTCACGGCACACGATTCCTATTCTGTCGAGCGGTCGGTTCTCAGCAACAACGCACAGGTGCTGACGTTCGGCCAGCGAGTGATCGGAATCGAGTTGGCCAGGCGGCTTGCACGTGAATGGCTCAGCTACGAGTTCGATGAGAACTCGGCGTCGGCAAGCAAAGTGGCCTTGATGTCGGAATATGAGAACAATGCGTCCGCCTGACTCAGTTACTTTCCTCCGGACCGTCGCATGAATCGGCCACGTGTGACGACGATCGGCGTCAGCCTGAAGGCCTATTTGGACCCAGGCGAGACTTTAGCGTGGGCGACCCGCGTCGCAGAGATAGCGACGAGCAACGATGCCATCGTCAGCGGCGCCGTTGAGATGTTTGTCATGCCAGCCATGCCGTCCTTCGCGAACACTCAGAGAGCACTCGCGCACACCCCCATCAGTGTTGGTGCGCAGGATCTCTTCTGGGCAGACCGCGGCGCTTACACCGGCGGTATCAGCGGCGCGGATCTGCGAGATGTGGGGTGTCGCTTTGTCGAGGTGGGGCACTATGAGCGTCGGCGGCACTTCGGCGAAGATGACCAGACCATCAATCTGAAGGTAGCGGCAGCGTTTCGCAACTCGCTCACCCCGGTTCTCTGCGTCGGTGAACCGGAGGAAGTCAGTTCGGCCGTCGCCGTGGAGCATTGCATTGCACAACTTCAATCGGCTCTGCACGGACTGGACCCAGGCGGGGAAGGGAAGTCGCTCATCGTCGCCTACGAGCCGGAGTGGGCGATCGGTGGGGCGCGGCCAGCTACGTGCGATCACATCAACGCGGTGGCACAGGGAATCCATGAGCACCTGAGTGGCTACTCCTGGATCGATAGTGTGCGCGTGATCTATGGCGGCAGCGCACAACCCGGCTTGCTCCCACAACTCAGCGCAGACATCGACGGCCTGTTCCTCGGACGGTTCGCGCACGACCCGGAGGTGTTGTTTACGATCCTTGATAACGCGATGGTAGCTCGCGAATGAGTTCGACGAGCCCCCCACACGACACGGCAACACGCCTTGCGGAAGTCGGAACTCCGGACGCTCGCTCCACCCGCCAGGCTTCACGTCAGCTGGCCATTTCAGAAGCCGTGATGGCCGAAGGTGCAATCCGGATCGAGCAGTTGGCCGAACGCTTCGGCATCAGTGTCATGACTGTTCACCGAGACCTTGACGACCTCGAAATGCGCGGACTCCTCCGAAAGAACCGCGGCGTCGCGACGGCAACGTCTACTTCCCTCGTGGAGTCCAGTGACGTCTACCGATCGAGCCGTCAACTCGCAGAGAAAGAGACGATCGCCCTGGCCGCACTCTCATTCGTCGAACCTGGACAGGCGATCATGCTGGACGATTCGACGACGGTGCTGCAGCTCTCGCGGCACCTGTCGACCAAGGCGCCCCTGACAGTGATCACCAATGTTCTGACCTTGATGCAGGAACTGCGGGGCGTGCGCGGCATCACGCTCCTCGGCGTCGGTGGACAGTACTACAACTGGTGCAGTGCCTTCATGGGCAGGATAACGACGCAGGCGATCTCGAACCTAAGGGCTGATGTCGTCATCATGTCGACGTCAGCGGTGACCGATGACGTCGCTTTCCACCAGACGCTGGAGACGGTTGACGTCAAGCGGGCGATGTTCGATTCCGCCAGCAAGAGGATTCTTCTGGTGGATCACACCAAGTTCGAGAAGCGCGCGCTTCACGGCTTGCTGCCACTGTCCGACTTCGATGTCGTCATCGTGGATGAGGCAACTGCACCCGAGCACATTTATCGGCTGCGGGATCGAGGCGTGAATGTTCTTGTTGCCGGGCATTCTCTTCAGGATCGAAACGAGCGCCAGCGCCGACCGGGCGATCCGGACTGAATAGCACTAGACGCCTCCAACTTGCCTAGGGAAAGAGCCAAATTGAGCACCACCGCGAGTAGTCCTGTGCGAAGCAACATGCGCGTGAGCGTTCTCGATCACGCACAGACGCTCAGAGTCGAGACCAGGCTGGTTCCCGTTCCGCGCGACGACGAGGTGCTTGTGAAGGTTGCATCCGTCGGGGTGTGCGGTTCGGACGTCCACTTCTGGCGGGATGGGCGCCTCGGCGAGTGGGTGGTGAGCGAGCCGCTGGTGTTGGGACACGAATCGTCGGGGACCATCGTCGGCGTGGGACCGTTTGTACCCGCCTCGCGCATCGGCGAACGTGTATCGATCGAGCCACAGCATCCCGACCTCACGTCACTGGAGTCGATGGCCGGCCACTACAACCTCGATCCTTCGATGCGGTTCTACGCGACACCCGGAGTTGACGGCGCATTCGCTGAGTACGTGACCATCCAGTCCCACTTTGCCTGGGCGGTCCCCGACTCGATTAGCGACGACGCCGCAGCGTTGCTTGAACCATTGTCGGTCGCGGTCGCGACGGCTCGGAAAGCCGACCTCACCGTCAGTAGTCGTGTCCTGATCACGGGCGCTGGGCCAATCGGAATAGTGACCGCGCAGGTCGCGCGGGCCTACGGTGCGCGCGAGATAATTGTTTCCGACATCAGCGCGACCCGGCGAGCCCAGGCGCTTCAGTTTGGCGCTACTTCCGTCATTGACCCGCTGGTTGACGACATCGCTCAGTTGGGACTGGATGTTGATGCCTTCATCGATGCATCCGGCGCGACACAAGCTGTCCAGGCGGGGATTCGTTCGGTCAGGGCCGGTGGCGTTGTGGTTCTGGTCGGCATGGGTGCTCCGGAGATTGCATTGCCGATTTCAGTGATCCAAAACCGCGAGCTGACTCTTACTGGCGTCTTCCGCTACGCGAATACTTGGCCGACGGCCATCGAACTCGTGTCATCCGGGCGGGTGGACCTCGACTCGATGGTGACCGGCCACTTCGGACTTGACGCTGTCGGCGCCGCGCTGGCTTCCACCTCGGAGCCCGGAGTGCTCAAGAGCGTCGTCACCCCGCAAACTTGATCGAAGGTCGCGATGAACCGACGGCAGCCTGTCCGATTGAGCCTGCCCGGCTGGCGACCGCGCCGAAATCGTTGAACTGTGTGCCTGATGTCAGCGGACACGCCGAGAGTCAACGGTGCGCGACACGCCTGAAATCACTACATGTAGTGGAATGACATCGGTGGTATTCCTGATATATAGTGAGAAGCCTCCCGGCGAGCTGCCGGTGAAGCATTTTCCTACAGCATGTTTTTCAGAAGGAGGATCGCCATGAATGAAATCGACAGCGTGGGCGGTTACACGGTTCCGGTCGACCCCATGGACGACCTGCAGTGCGAGAGCTGCCAGTAAGCACGCTTCGCACCCCAAGACCCCCCGTAACACCCCCGAAGGGCCTCGGCTGACGTTGTCGCCGGGGCTCTTCTTTGTACTTTTCGTCGAACGGTAGGCTTAAGACGTGTCAGTCAACGCCGTGCTCGCCGGTCGGAGCTATCCCGCGACACCCCCCTATCTCGTGGGGAGGGAGAAGGTGCGCGAGTTCGCCCGTGCCGTGCTCGCCACCAGCCCGCTCAGCCTCGATCCTGAGGCGGCCCGTGCTGCAGGCTATGCCGATGTGGTCGCACCGCCGACCTTTGCCGTGGTTGTGCAGGAGCACACCCTCGCGCAGCTGCTCGCCGATCCGGATGCTGGCATCGACTTCGCCCGCGTCGTCCACGGCGACCAGCGCTTCACCTTCACGCGTCCGATCGTCGCCGGCGACGAACTCATCGCCACTCTCACGGTGACAAGCGTGAAGTCGCTCGGCGGGCACAGCATGGTGACCGCGGAATCCTCGATCGTCGATGCCGACGGCCAACACGTCGTGACAGCGATCTCGACCCTGGTCGTGCGAGGCGAAGAATGACCGACATCATGGCGGACAACATGGGTGCACCCGAAGGCCTGGCCGTCGGTGACGTCGTTGCCCAGCAGACCTTCCACCTCACCCGCGACACTCTCGTTCGCTACGCAGGGGCCTCT
>JAYTXO010000365.1:0-2108 GCA_043742905.1 Microbacteriaceae bacterium
CGACTTTACCCACGGCAAGTTCGAGCCAGTGCTCGACGACCCGCGCATGGAGCAGGTGAACGGCGCCACCGTAAAAAGGATCCTGCTGCACGCGGGCAAGTTGCACTACGACTTGCTGGCCGAGTTGGAGAAGAGGCCAGGGGACGCGCACCAGATCGCCCTCGTCACGCTTGAGCAGTTCTATCCGCTGCCCACCCCGCAACTGCAACCGGTGCTCGACCGCTACCCCAACGCCGAACTGGTGTGGGTGCAGGACGAGCCCGAGAATCAGGGTGCGTGGCCGTTCATTGACGTCGAGCTGGTGAAGCACCTGCGGGGGCGAACGATCCGCGTGGTGTCGCGTCCGGCATCCGCGTCGCCCGCGACCGGCTCCTCGAAGCGCAGTGCCGCCCAGCAAACCGAGCTGATAGAGAAGGCACTCAGCCTCTAGGCGAGCCTCTTGGCGGGGTGTTTCGGCGCGGACTCCCAGTGGGCCACGGCCGGTGCTGACTTCGTCGTGCCGGTATTCCGGCGAGCGAGGAGCGCACCGACCCAGTATCCGACGGTCGCTGCGACTCCGCAGAGCCCTCCGACGATCAGGTCCAGCCGATGGGCTGAAAAGACCACGGTGATAAAAAAGCCGATTCCGATCGCGAGGTACCCGCCAGAGCAAGCGAAATCACCCCAAGGCGGTGGCGGCCGGGAGGCCGAACTGCGGACCGGCGACGACACCGAACCAGCCCATCAAGATGATGCCTCCCGCGATGCCACCGATACCGACCGCCCCGCACAGGCCAACAATGATGGCACCGGTCACCACCACGAGGAGGGTGACCGGGATGAGAAGACCCGCAAGAAGACCGCCGGGCTTGACGGCCCACCCGCTGCCCGACGCCGGTCGCGCGTAGAGCCCGGTCTTCTCGTCGAACCACCGTCTCACCCCGATCCCGTTGAGCAGCGCAAGCAGCAGACCCAGGATCGCCGACGCCGCCATGATCGGCAGGAGCACATTCAACACGAACAGACTCCCTGGCGTCTCCGAGACGTCGCGGCCATTGCCTGCTCCCGCAGCCACCAAGACGACCATCAACACCACGAAGGCCAGCGCCGCGAGAATTGCCAGACCGCCAGCGCTGCGACCCACCACCCTGACGATGGCGAGCGTCCGACTATCCGACGACGTGTCTAGACGGCGTCGAGAGTGGCTCACGTCACGAGACTAAGCGCAGTCTCGAAACGAATGGACTAGGCCTTGGTCAGCTGCGAGAGAATCGCAGAGCGCAGCTCTTCGGGAGCCTTCTCCTGGCACGCCTTCTGCATTTTCTCGGTCATCGTGATGCCAACGAGATGCTCACCCGTGCAGTCATCGCAGTTCGCGAGGTGGTCGCTTACGTCGACAAAGTCCGCGTCGCTCAGTTCGCGGTGCAGATATTCCTCGAGTTCCGCCTTGGCTTTATCGCAGCCACAATCAGTCATTTCGTGCTCCTGGGAGAGGTGTCCGCGGCGATAAATCCTCGCTCGCGGGCGTAATCAGCGAGCAGGCCGCGCAAAAGGCGGCGCCCACGGTGAAGTCGGCTCATCACGGTGCCGACGGGGGTTTTCATAATGTCGGCGATCTCCTGATAGGCGAAGCCTTCGACATCGGCGAGATACACAGCGAGCCGGAAGTCCTCCGGGATTGACTGGAGCGCTTCCTTGACGTCAGTGTCAGGAAGATGGTCGATCGCTTCGGCCTCCGCGGAGCGCGTCGAGCGCCCCTGCGTGAGCGACTCGGCAGAGCCCAACTGCCAGTCCTCAAGGTCGTCGATCGTGTTCTGGTACGGATTTCGCTGGTTTTTGCGATACCCGTTGATGAAGGTGTTGGTCAGGATGCGGTACAGCCACGCCTTCAGATTCGTCCCCTGCTGAAACTGTGCGAAGGCCGTATACGCCTTGGCGTACGTCTCCTGCACGAGGTCACCAGCATCCGCCGGATTGCGGGTCATGCGCATGGCAGCCGCGTACAGCTGATCCATGAAAGGGACGGCTTGCACCTCGAAGAGCGAGCGCAACTCGGCCGGGGGCAGGGACGAGCGCTTGGCGCCCCGGCGGATGTCCTCCGAGTCGATCGCGTCGAGCTCGACCGCGGC
>JAYTXO010000366.1:0-6238 GCA_043742905.1 Microbacteriaceae bacterium
TACACGACATCGATTCGGTGCCCGCGCCGCATCAATCGCCGTAGCGAGTCCGGCCCGCGCAAAGCCTGCCAGTGTTGATGATCTCCGCTCGGGCCGAGCAACACGCTCACGCTGGTTTCCTTCGGCACCGCTCGGAGCAGCATCTCAGGGATCTCATCGAGCCCCAACGGCGAGAAAATCCGGTAGCGCAACCAGTAGGGCGATCGGAAGCGGAGAAAACGCTTGATTCGCCGCCCAAATCCTCCTCCCGACCTCGACGCTGACGTCGTCAGGGAGTCGGTGTGGGCGTACACGTCCGCCGCATCTCCTTCGCGTTCAGATATGCGCAGCTGCCGGTCTCGATACCGCCTCGACGTGGTCCAAACTCGGTTGTTAACCAGGATCACGCGTTCAAAGGGCGTGGCGGCTGCGGCGCGAGCCACAAGCCAAGCGCCTGAGCACAATCCGATCCCCACGACCGACTTCCCGGTGTGTTCGGAGAGCCACCTTGCGAGCAGCGCGATGTCATCGCTCGCGGAATCGACAAGGGCCGGACCCTCCCCGAGGTCCTGCGGGTCGGCGGCGTCGCCGATTCCGCGCCTGTCGGCACGCAAGGTGGGGATCCCACTCGCGGCGAGCCGGAACGATGTCGCCCTTCCAACTCGACTCGCGCCCTTCGAGTCATGGGCGAACGGGACGAACACCGCGGCAGTGGTCGCGGAGGGACCGTCCGCCGCTTGGGTAAGTACACCGGGCAAGTTATCGGGACCGACGAGCACAAGGGTCTGGCGGATACGCCTCCCGCTGACGACGTCCAGCGAGACCAATTCGCGTTGCGGGCTCCACGGCGGCGTCAACTTCTCGGCCACCGGATCGAGGGCGTCGAGGATCGTCCGAATCGTCGACAGAGGCACCAGTGCGTCCTGTGGTGAGCGGTCGAACAGATCGGCCGATCTTCGCGGATCGTCCTCGATCAATACGTGGCCGGGCACGCCCTCTGCCCCTGACGAACGGGGGTCGGGGAGAGATCGCAACGAGGCCGCGGCGACCGCGCCGAGTGCGTAGCCGCAGAGCTCCACTTGATCGGCGGTGAGGGGAAACTCGATGGGCAGTTGGAGTTTGAGCAGTGTGGATTGCATCCGCAGAAATGTGCGTCCTCCGAGCGGCTCCCACAGCACTCGCTTCGACGAGGGTAGGTCTGCGGCGGCGACGACCGAGGCACCGAAACGGACACCGATCGCGGCGACGACCTCGCATCCGGAAGCTGTGCGGGCGAGGTCTACAGCCGCCTCCAGGTCTTCCTGCCAGGCCCTCGAAAGATCTCCATCGGTCGGCGACGGCTCGGAGTCTCCCGTCCCCGACCAACTGAACCGAACCGCGACGTAGCCTCGGCGGGCGGCTTCCACCGCGAGCACTCGAATCGTACGATAAGTGACCAAGGCCTCATGCGCGAATGGCGCGGCGATCACCAGGGCCCCGACCACCCTGCCGTCATCTGGACGGTGGACCCAGCCGTCGAGCGACCGAGCGCCCGAGCGGAACCAGGTCTGCTCTCCTAGGCTGCTCATGGCGCGACACCTCGGGGAATCGTCATCGACAGTCCTCTCGCTTGATAGCTCTGCGTGCGGGAGACCTCACAACCAGGAACGTTTCAATCAGCTGACCATGGACACGCGCACCACCAGCTCAACCCTTCTTAGCCTTCGACAGTGGGGAAATCTACACCGCACGCTGGCCCGCCTCCGCTCGAACGGCTGCCATGTTTCCGTTGAGGCAGCGCACCGAGCCGACAAACTGGGCGCCCTCTGTCACTCGGCGCAGGAGAATAGAGCGCCTTTGCCCTGGTACGAGGTCGAACCACCCGTCGCTCGGCTCCCACCCGGCCACATCGATGTTGACAAACTGAGCCAAACGACGTGTCTGCACAACGACCTCGGCTGAGCCGGCTTCTTCATCCACGCTGACCGACGCGGTGAGTCCGAGATCGCGTTCGACCGCCCGCGCGAGGCCTCCGGGAAGGTGGACATCCTCGCTCAGTAACTGACCGGTGCCAGTTATCAGCCGAATGGCGATCGCGTCGTAGGTGAGCGGCCCGAACCGGTGGGCCCACGCCAGGTCAGTGAACCCGGGGAAGAGTCCGTCGATTCCGATCTCCATCGACGTTCGCGGCGCGATGTCGAGAGGCACCTCCACAAAGTCGACGGGAAGCTCGCCGTCGACGAAGAGATCGACGTGCAGCGTGCAGGACATCACGTCGGCCGTGGCGTTGTGGAGGTGGGCGACCAACCCGTTCAGCCCCTCGTTGGTGATCCTCACCGCGACGGGTGCCAAGGCCCGTCGGATGGTGTACCAGGGTGCCTTCGGCAGGTCGTAGGCATCGATCAGCCCCATGCCCGCCCCCGGCACGCTGTCTCGGAGGTAGAACACGAGGCCGCCGCCGGAGGGGGAGCGGCTTCGACGCCACTCGGAGAAGACGTGCCCCCCGAGGTACGCCACGGTGGCGCGGCCGAGGTCGAGGTACCGTTCCGGGTCGGAGTAGCGGATGCTCAGCGGGTCGACCCGAAATAGCTCGCGGACGTAGTGGTCCCGGACGTCCTCGAAGTCCCACGATGTTCCCGCGTCCCGGTACACGGCGCGTTTCCACTCGGGGTCATGCCCCGCGACTGCCGGCCCACCGAACGCTCGTTGAACGCTCTGGCGTTCCGGCGGTGTCGAGAAGGCCAGGCACTCCGCAGCGAATCGCGCTCCCGAGAGTCGGGCGTCATCGAGCCCGCGGAGATACGCACCGACGCCGTAGTAGTGCGCGACGCTGACATCTGGACGCGTAGGGATGTCGCCGCCCCACGGTGACGTCGGAAGAAAGGGGATGTCGCCCAGGATTCGCGCTACCTGGGCCGGCAGCCAGTCGGTGAGGAGGGGCAGACCGCCATCGAGCTTGATGCCCGCGTAAGCAGCCTGCTGTGCGATCTCGCTGCCGCCGCTGACGAGCGCCAGGCAGGGGTGGCCGATCAGACGTCCTAGGTTCTGCTCCAGTTCGAGGCGGAAGGATGCCTCCCAGGCCGGGTCGGCGGGAGGATCCGCGAACGCCAGCATGCAGTCCTGCCAGATCAAGATGCCCAACTCGTCGCAGAGTTCGTAAAATGAATCCGACTCGTAGACAGTGTCACCGCTGACCCGCAGCATGGTGAAGTTGCCGTCGATGACCTGCTGCAGAGCCGCCCGGAGAGCGGACGGGTCCGATTGGAGTCCGACCGGGTCGACGGGCATCCAGCAGGCCCCGCCGACGAAAAGCGGTTCGCCGTTCACTGTAAAACGGAAATCACCGTCCGTCTCATCGATGGCGAGGGTGCGGAATCCGATCCGGCCCGCTGGCATCTCTCGACCGTCGACCGTGAGCGTCACCTCGTACAGCGGTTGAAGGCCAGCAGTGCGCGGCCACCACAGTTCGATCGCGTCGAGTTCGATGACAGCCCGAACCATCCAGGCGCCGTCTTCGGCACCCGCTTCGATGAATGCCTGGCCTACGACGTCGTCGACGCGCAGAATCGCGGTGTCGGGAATGTCGTCGGTCGGCTGGCCCCGGAGTTCTGCCGTGAAGTCGACGATCCCGCCTCCGCTGGGAGCGGGCGTCGCCGTGAGCTGTCGGCGAACCAAACGCAGCGGCGGAGCTGTCAACAGCCTCAACTCCCGCCACGGGCCGACCACGGGTGGCACAGGCACGGCGCCCCTCAACCGTCCCCACAGCGAGATCCGCGCCCAGCGGAGACCTGGAAAGCGCAGGCGAGCCACTCGCCATCGTCCACGCGGGCGTCGCCCGCCGGGTTCGATGCGCGCGCTCCGGAACCGCACGACGAGCTCGTTGCGCTCGGCCAACGCCGGGATGCGGACTCTCCCCGCGACGAACATGTTCGAGATCTCCGCGAGCAGGTGCCCGTTCAGCCAGACCTCTGCTGCGCCGGCGAGGCCGTCCCATTCCAACTCCGCGGTCGGCCGGCCCGAAGATGCGAAGGAGGTGCGGTACCACCAGTCCTGACCGTCGATGTCGACGTCCGACCAGTTCATCCCCTGAGCGGCGAGAGCGGATGCGACGGTGCCAGGAACCGGGGCGTCCATCCAGCGCGCGCCGCTCAGATCGTCCGGTGCGGCCGTTCCGTCGGTCGGGCCGGCGGTGCATCGCCAGATCGAGCCGGCGAGAAGGTCTGTTCCGTTACCCACGGAATCGGTCAACCAGGGCGCGGTTCACGGTGTGCCAACTGCTGGTCATCTCGTCGAACGTCGAGTCGATATCGACCTCGCGCCCGCGCGCCAGCCGCGCCACGGCGAACTCCAGAGACTTGCAGTCGAGGGCAATGGATTTCAGCGCGGCCGCCGCAGTCAGCAGCGGCTCGTCGTGCTCCTCTGCCAGCCACTCCAGGTACGCGGCACCGATCTCTGCACTCGCTCCACACTGCCGGAAGGTGACGAACGCCCAGCGGTGGAATCCATCCATGCCCGCGGATCGCAACCAGGAGAGGTCGGCACCCACCCGGTCGCGGAAGCGCACCATCGGATTATCTCGAGGCATCAAAGCCACCTGCTGGGCCAGCTGGGTGCGCGACTCGGTGGCGAGCTCGTCGATGTCACGCCGCAGGAGCCCGTCGAGTCGGATCGTCTCGACGTAGGGGTAGAGCGCACGAGCCTGAGCGGTGTCGCCGAGGCGCAGGACCCCGTCGAAATCCTCGCCCTCCAGCTCGAAGTACGACGGCCCGTGGAAGTAGCCGAGGCGCTTGTCGTCGCGGTCGATCGAGTTCGGAACGATCGTCGTCTTCGTGTGTTCGGTGCGATACGAGATCCCCGCGGTGTCGGGGAGGTACCACGCGTCCACCTCGAGCGTGACCAAGCGACCCGATTCCAGATGCTCTGCGACGTGATCTGCGATCGGCCGCCACGGGTTCATCTCGAAGACCTGGATACCGAAGAGCTCGCGCAGGATCTCGGGCGGGAACTTGAAGAAGGTCCACTGGTCGCTCTCAAAGTCCGTCGCGAGGGTGAACGAGGCAGCGGCCAACGGTTCCAGTTTCAGCGCGTGCAACACCTCGATCCAGAGGTCGACATAGCAGTTGGACTCCCCCCAGATCTGATCCCTGCTATGAAGGAGATGAGGTTCGTAGCTTGCCGCGTCGAGCTGCAGCAACTGCGTTACGGCCACAGCCGACTCCGGACCTCGGATGGCCACGAGCCTGGGTCGACGCCGTGCTGCTTGATGAGGGCGAGGGCGATGCGCTCCAGGCCGAAGCCGAAGCAAGCAGAGTGGGCGTGCTCGCCGTCTGACGTGGAGATCTCGAACGAGTCGCCGAAGTGGGTCTCGTGACAGTTCGCCGAGCTGATCGCGGTGCGAACCTCCCTGGAGCTGACCGCGCAGGTGATCTCGTATTTCAGGGCGGTTGCGCGCTGGTTCGCCGCCAACATCCGCCCGGCACGCCCGAAGAACGGGTCGTTCGCTTCCTCAGCCTGCACCTCGAGCCCAAGACCGGAGAGGAGATCGAGCCCGCGTTCGAGCCACCGGTCCCGATGTGCCAGCGCCGCATCCGGTTCTCCGACGTAGACGAACTCCTGCATGCGGAAGCTCTGCATTCGTGTCGGGTCGAGGCTGGGCTCGTGTCGGAAGCAGTACCCCTGAACTTCGAAGTGTCGACCCCCGGCCGGCAGCACCCCGGTGAGCGATGAGTACAACGAGTGACACGCCGCAGAGCACAGCGTCACGTCGGCCAGTGTCAGGTAGTCGGACCAGCTCTTGCCCTCGTCGGCGGCTCGAAGAAGACGGGCGTGCTCGGCGTCCCCGCCTGTAAACACCTGGATCGCCCCGAAAACGTCGGGAAACGACTTCAGATAGTCGGTGCGCTCGAACGCAGCTCGAGCCATGATGGGCGGGAAGAAGTACTGCGCACCGCCCCGTCCTTCCGCAGAAAGTGACGCGAGCGCCTCGACGGCGCGCACCACGCTCTCGAAGGCGCCGGATCTGTGGTAGAGCCCATCGACACCCGTCGCGACGAGCAGCCCCGCGGCGAGGATCTCGGCGCGGAACTCGGCGCGCTCCGCGTCGACGGTGTCAGCGGCCACCAAGGAGCTCAACGCTCTCTCTGCACGAGCAGGAGTTGGACGTTGTTGGCGTTGATCCTGTCGTTGTTGACCATGAGCTGTGCCCCGTACGCGTCACGCAGCAGGCGCCCCAGGCTATACGGCGACTCGTTCGCATATCCGGCCATCCCGCAGATGAGCA
>JAYTXO010000367.1:0-8853 GCA_043742905.1 Microbacteriaceae bacterium
GTCTGCACTTCCTTCACGGCTTGACAGGCAATGCAACCACGTCTACCGGCGACTCATTCCCGACTACGGACGCCGCAAGAGTCTTCTCACCGGGCTGAGCAGCACTCGCAGTTCCGGGACGCGGGCCAGCCAGATCACGCCGAGATAGACCAGACCGGTCACGCCGCCGACCATGATCACGGAGACAAGTTCGGCAACCTTGTTCGAGAGAGCGAATCCGTTGGTCGCGAGTCCGATCGGCGCGAGACCGCCCAGAGCCCACAGCACCAGGAGACCGACGGACGCTGCCGGCAGCCCTGACAGCGCGTACACGCCGAAACGGCGGAGCACCCGCGCGCCATCGATCCCGCCGAGCCGGCGTCGCAGCAGGGCGGTCAACACGATGGCCTGGATGGTTCCCGCCAGCGAGGTGACGATCGCGATACCCGCCGCGATGGCGCCGGGCGGCAGCAGCAGCACGGTCAGCGCGCCTGCCACGAAGAGCGCGGACTGCAACAGCTGCACGAAGAACGGCGTGCGGGTGTCGCCGAGCGCGTAGAAACTGCGCTGAACCAGGAACTGGGTGCTGAACGGGACGAGCCCCAGCAGATACGCGAGCAGCACGCCACCAATTCCGATCACCTCTCGGGTGTCGTGGGCGAAGAAGGCGGCGAACGGGAGAGCCGCCGCGGCGAGGGCGACCCCGGCTCCGGTAATCAGCAGCATGATCGTGCGCAACGAGGCCGAGAGGTCATCGCGGAGGGCGCCGAGGCGTCCATCGCGGGCATGGGCGGACATTCGGGTGAAGTACGGCGTCGCGATCGAGACGGCGACGATCGAGTGCGGCAGCATGAAGATCAGCCAGGCGGTCCGCAGGACAGCCACCGAGGGATCGTGGACCCCCGCCGAGTTCGCCACCTGGCTCTGCACGATGCCGGCCAGCTGCGTCGCCAGGATCATGCCGAAGGTCCAGCCCGCGGCACGCCCCGCGGACCCGAGCCCCACGCCCCGCCATCGGAAATCGAGGCGGAAGTTCAGCCCCGTACGTCGCCAGAAGGCGATCAGGATGACGGCTTGGGCCGCTACCCCGAGCGTCGCGGTCCCGGCGAGGAGGCTCACCTTCGCCGCATCCCAGCTGCCCGGATCGCGATGGGCCGGGTCGATGCCGAACAGGATCGCGAACACCACGATCCCGGCAATCGCCACCACGTTATTGAGCACTGGAGCCCAGGTGAACGGTCCGAACACCCCGCGCGCGTTCAGCACTTCGCCGAGCAAGCTGTAGAGCGCGTAGAAGAAGATCTGCGGCAGGCACCAATACGCGAGACTGACCGCGAGGGCCACCCCGCGCCCGCTGAGTGCCGTTGTATTGCCGACGTAGAGATGCACGAGCAGGGGGGCACACAGGGTGGCGATCAGGGTGACACCGAGGAACACCACGATACCGAGCGTGACGAGCCGATTGACGAAGGTCTGGCCGCCGTCGTGATGGTGCGCGGCACGTACGATTTGCGGAACAAGCACCGCGCTCAGCAGGCCGCCCGCGATGATCGCGTAGACGTTGTTCGGCAGTTGGTTGGCGATCGCGAAGGCGTTTGCCCCCTGGTTCTGCTGGCCGATTGTCCAGGCGAGGACGGCGGCGCTCACGAAACCGAGCACGCGCGACACCAGGGTGCCGGAGGCAAGGGTGGCGCTCGCGCGACCGAGGCCGCCTCCGCCAGCCGGACTCTGAACGGATGCCGACACCGCGTCCGAAGGTTCAGTCACCGGGCGCCCCGGAACCCTCGGCTACGCCATCAGCTACCGTCTCGCGGACAGCCGCTTTGCGTCGCATCGTGCGCCGCTTCAGGAAGGTGCGCACGATTCCCCCACCGAACACGAGCACCAGCAGGATCACGATCAATGTGGTGCCGACGCTCTCCCAGCCGGGCTGGAGGTCTACCTTGACGTACTCCGGTGACCCGAGCGGCACGCGATCGACGCTGGTGATGGTGACGGTCGTGACGACCTTGCCGTTGCTCAGCGCCTGCACCGGGATCGCGGCCTTGTTGGAGGATCCCGGCTCGATGATGAGCGCTACGTTTTGCTTCTGGACCTGCAGCACCGAGCTGGTTGACGCGACGTTGACGTAGACGATCACGGGCACGTTGAGCGCGTTGCTCACCGTAACCGGGACGTTGGTCTGCCCCGCCCCGACGAATAGGTCGCTGCCTTTCACGATCGCGACCGATGAGGTCAGGGTGAGCGAGTCGCTCAGGTAGCTGTTGACCTGTGTGGTCCAGTCGCTGCTGCCGCCCAGCCAGGAGACGGCGAGCAGGGAAAGCAGCTTCAGGCGACGGGGTTGCAGCACAAGATTCGGCGTGACCGCGGCGGTGGCGAAGGCAGCTTCTCGGCCGACGGTGTCCACCACCGAATTCAGTTGCCCGAGGCGGGCGGCATCCTTCGTCTCGTCGACGATCTTGGCAGACGGATGCGCGCCGACGATAACCGTCGACAGGCCGACCGTGGTCACGCCCGCTTGACTCGCGAGGTCGGCGAAAAGCGCGTCGAGATTGAAGGAGCCCAGCGGCCATTGCCGATCCAGCGTGGCGACGACGGTGCGACCGGGCGAGACGGCCGCTATCCCGGTGAGCGCGGAGTTCAGGCGCATCAGTGCGCTCTGCTGAGCGTTGTCGCCGACTGCAGACGTCGTGGCGCGCACCAGAGAGGTGATGCCGGCGTCGGCGACAATCCCTTGGACCCTCCCCAGGTCGACAGCCCCCGACACGGTGGCCGTGACGTTGGACGAGTTGAGAACGACATCCTGGTATCCCGCATCGCGCAATGGACCGAGGTCAGTCGAGAGCACCGTGTCATCGGCGGGCCAGGCGATGTTCGTCAGGGTGTATGCCCAATCGAGTACCTCCGCGGCGCTCGTTGGCAGCGGCGGCGGGGTCGTTGAGGAGCCCGGGCTCGGGCTCGGAGTCGGAGTCGGAGATGCCGATGTGGTCGGCGTGGGGCTCGCGGTCACCGCCTTCCCGAAGTGGCCAGGATTGATGGCGAAGTCGAAGCCGATGGGCCGGGCCAACTTGAGCGAGCTGACGCGTGCAAGTGACGCCAGATCGGCGTCTGCGTATGCCAGCGCGAAGATCTCGTTGTGCGCACCCTGAAGACGAGCAAGCCAGGCCAGCGAGGATGCGGGTGCGGTGGAGCCCAGCACGCGGATCGACGCGACGATCATCGGGTCGAGGCCGATGACCGCCGGGGTGTCGTAGACCGAATCCAGTTGGCGGGTCAGCAGGCCCAGCGGTGCCGTGTAGGCAGCGAGCGTCGGTGAGTCGATCAGGCCGGTCGCGGTCTGGGGCACCGTCATGGGTACCAGGATGGCGAGCGTGACGGGCGCTCCGGCGGCAGTGGCGCTGCGTCCTAGAAGCGCGGTCGGTGCGGCGGCACCGCCGAGCGCTGGAGCCAGCGCGAGCGCAAGCGCGAGCGCGCCCACCGCGCCTCGAGAGACAACGCGCCGGCCCTGGGTCACCGACACGGCAAGACGCCCGTGTTCCGCTCCGCCGACATGCCCCCGAGTTTAGACGTGTCATCCTTGGTGCCATGGAAAGCGTGGTCGACGCGGTGCAGCGCCTGAATCGGCTCGCCGCCCTACCCGAACTCGTACTGCTGGCCGAGCGTTTCGCTGCAGCGGGCCACGAGCTCTCGGTGGTCGGCGGTCCGGTGCGGGACGCGTTCCTCGGTCGACCGGTCTCCGACCTGGACCTCACCACCGACGCCCGCCCCGAGCAGATCCTCGCGATCGTCGAGTCCGTCGCCGACGCCGTGTGGGACATTGGCCGCGAGTTCGGCACGATCGGCACCCGGTTCGGCGCGGAGACCGTCGAGATCACGACCTACCGCAGCGACGCGTACGACGGCTCCAGCCGCAAGCCCGACGTGCTCTTCGGCGATTCGCTCGAGGCTGACCTCAGCCGTCGTGACTTCACGATTAACGCGATGGCGCTGCGGTTGCCAGACGCCGCGCATCCGGAACCGCGTCTGGTTGACCCGACCGGCGGCGTCGATGATCTGCTCGCCTTCACCCTGCGCACGCCGAGCGCCCCCGAGGTGTCGTTCGGCGACGACCCACTCCGGATGCTGCGAGCCGCCCGTTTCGCTGCCCAGCTTGGCTTCGTGCTAGAGCCCGCCGCGCTCGCCGCCGCCCAGGGGATGGCCGATCGCCTGGCGATCGTCTCGGCGGAGCGCGTCGGAGCCGAGATCGGCAAGCTCATGGTGTCGCCCGACCCGGTCGCGGGCATCCGCCTGCTCGTCGACAGCGGTGTTGCTGCTGTGGTGCTGCCAGAGGTCCCCGCGTTGCGGCTAGAGATCGACGAGCACGCCCGCCACAAGGACGTCTATGAGCACAGTCTGATTGCGCTCGACCGCGCGATCGAGCTCGAGAAGAGCCGCGGACACGAGCCGAGCCTCATCCTGCGGCTCGCCGTGCTGCTGCACGACATTGGCAAGCCTGCGACGCGCCTGATCGAGCCAGGCGGCATCGTTACTTTCCACCACCACGACGTGATCGGCGGCAAGCTCGCAGCCAAGCGACTGCGCGCGCTGCGTTTCGACAACGAGACCGTCAAGGCGGTGGCCGAGTTGATCCGGCTCCACCTGCGCTTCTTCGGCTATTCGGGCGGCGCCTGGACCGACTCGGCGGTTCGCCGTTATGTACGGGACGCGGGGCCGCTCCTGGAGTGGCTACACATCCTGTCTCGCTCTGACGTCACGACACGCAACCGCCGCAAGGCGGAGCAGCTGGAGTTCGCATACGACGATCTCGAGGCGCGGATCGTCGCGCTGAACGAAGAGGAGGAGCTCGCCGCCATCCGCCCAGATCTCGACGGCGGGGAGATTATGCGGATCCTCGAGCTGGCCCCCGGCCGCGTGGTGGGTGAGGCGTACCGCTTCCTGCTCGAGGAGCGGCTGGAGCACGGTCCGCTCGGTGCGGACGAGGCCGAAACTCGGCTTCGCAAGTGGTGGAGCAGCCGCGGCTGAGCTATAGTCGACAGGTTGCCCGTCGGATCTCTTTCTTGCGACAACACGTCAATACCCTCCTGTTGCAGATCGTCTGCAGCCGTTCTAGACCAGAGGAGGTGGGTTAGTGACGCACCAGTATGAGTTGATGGTCATCCTCGATCCGGAGATCGATGAGAGGACCGTCGCACCCAGCTTGGACAAGTTCCTCAACGTGATCCGCAACGATGGCGGCACGATCGACAAGGTCGATATTTGGGGACGCCGCCGTCTGGCGTACGAGATCCAGAAGAAGACCGAGGGTATCTACGCCGTCGTCAACTTCACCGCGACCTCGGAGTCCACCGTCGAGCTTGACCGCCAGTTGAAGCTCAGCGAGGCGGTGCTTCGCACCAAGGTGTTGCGCGCCGAAGAGGCCGCCGCCCGTGCAATCTCTGTTCGCGCCGACGACGAAAAGCGTGCCGCCCGCAAGGCCGCCGCCGCCGCCAAGGCACCGGTTAAGCCGGCCGCCGCAGTTGCTGCCGGTCCGCCCGCCAAGGCTGAGGCTCCGAAGACAGAGCCCGCGAAGGCTGCGGCCGCGAAGGCAGAGCCTGAGAAGGCAGAGCCTGAGACTGTCGTCGAAGCTGCAGTCGAGGCGCCTTTGGCCGAGACCGCTCTGGCCGAGACCGCAGTCGCGGAGACCGCTGTGGCGCCTGTTCCCTCAGACGCGGCGGAGTAGTTCATGGCCGGCGAGACGATCATCACGGTGGTGGGCAACCTCACGGCGGATCCCGAGTTGCGCTACACGCAGGGCGGATTGGCTGTCGCGAACTTCACGATTGCCTCGACTCCTCGCACCTTCGACCGCGCGGCTAACGACTGGAAGGACGGCGAGGCTCTCTTCCTCCGGGCGTCCTGCTGGCGCGAGTTTGCCGAGCACGTAGCGGGCACGCTCACCAAGGGAAGCCGTGTCGTCGCGACCGGTCGCCTGAAACAGCGCAGCTATGAGACGAAGGAAGGCGAGAAGCGCACCAGCATGGAGCTCGAGATCGACGAAATCGGCCCAAGCTTGCGCTACGCGACCGCCCAGGTCACCCGAGCTCCGGGCGGCTCCGATCGTTCGGGCGGTTCCAACTCCAACTCCGGCGGCGCACGCCCGCAGGCCGTTGCCGACGAACCTTGGGCGGCATCCGCTCCGGCTTCGAGTGGTGACGACGTGTGGAACACCCCTGGTAACTACAACGACGAGACCCCGTTCTGATCGGTTGCCGAGCGGCGTGAGCCGGGCATCCCCAGGGCGTTGACTTTCTAAGGAAACAGATCATGGCAGGTAAAAGCAGCAGTAGCAGCAGCGGCGACCGCCGTAAGCGCACGAACGTGAAGGGCGGCAAGAACGCCGCTCCCGCGAAGGCGGTGCGTGTTGGCATCATCGACTACAAGGATGTCGCCACGCTTCGCAAGTTCATTTCCGAGCGGGGAAAGATCCGCGCCCGCCGCATCACCGGCGTCTCGGTGCAAGAACAGCGCCTCATCGCGCGGGCTGTCAAGAACGCGCGCGAGATGGCTCTCCTCCCCTACGCGGGATCGGGGCGGTAGACGATGTCGAAGCTCATCCTCACCTCGGAGGTAACCGGCCTGGGTTCGCCAGGCGATGTCGTTGATGTCAAAAACGGCTACGGCCGTAACTTCTTGATCCCGCAGGGCTTTGCCGTGCAGTGGAGCAAGGGCGGCGAGAAGCAGATCGAGCAGATCAAAGCAGCTCGCGCCGCGCGCGAGCTCGCCACGCTTGAGGAGGCTCAAGCCCTCAAGGCCAAGCTCGAATCGTCGACGGTGAAGCTGATTGTCAAGGCTGGCCGCGAGGGTCGCTTGTTTGGTTCGGTCAAAACCGATGACATCGCAGATGCTGTGGCGAAGGCCGGCATCGGATCGATCGACAGGCGCACGATCGAACTGGCCGCACCTATCAAGGGCACGGGCACCCACGAGGCGACAGTGCGTCTGCGCACAGACGTCGTGGCCGCGATCACCCTCGAGGTTGTCGCCGCGAAGTAAGAGCTTTTCCACCACTAGCGGCGCCCTGATTGCGGGGACGCCGCTAGTGGTGCCTGCCCGAGAAGTCAAGTTCGGGTCGGCGTTTCGTCCACAGGTGACGCGGAAGATGCTCAACATTCAAGCGGCACTCTAAACATGTTTCTACACACAGCAGGACTTCGTCAAAAAGCCTGTTCAGGACAGGTATCTGAATCAAAACTCGCGAGTTATCCACAGAACTATCCACATCTTCTTCACATTGCGCCCGGCGTTTCGCGCCAGTTGTCCACACCGTTGTCCACAGGGCTTGTTGTCTTCGGTTGCAGGTGCTCCCTAACCTGGCGCAGCGTCCGATCCGCACCCGACGGTAACCAGACGACCACCCGCCGGGATGTCGTCGGTCGGTGTCACTCTCGACGCATAGCCTGACCGCCAGGAGGTCTCCCGTGTCCATCGCCCATCTGGGTCTCGCCGGAGAATCCCGCGTGGCCAACGAGGGCTGGCAGGGCGAGCGCACTCCTCCGCATGACCTCCTCGCCGAGCAGAGCGCGATCGGCGGCATGTTGCTCAGCAAGGATGCCGTGGCGGACGTCGTCGAGACGGTCCGCGGGGTGGACTTTTACATCCCGAAGCACGAGGTCATCTTCGAAGCCGTGCTCAACTTGTACTCGCACGGGGAACCGACCGATGTCATCGCGGTCACCGACGAACTGACCAAGGCTGCTCAACTGCAGCGCGCCGGCGGCGCGGAATACTTGCACACTCTCACCGGGCTCGTGCCGACCGCCGCCAACGCCGGCTACTACGCGTCGATCGTCGCCGAGAAGGCGGTGCTGCGCCGTCTCGTAGAGGCGGGCACCCGCATCGTCCAGATGGGCTATGCGAGCGAGGGAGAGGTCATCGACCTCGTCAACAACGCGCAGGCCGAGATCTACGGAGTCACCGGCGGCGTCGATGCCGAGGACTACGTCCCGCTCGTCGAGGCAATCGACACCGCGGTTGACGAGATCGAGCGGGCGCGCGGGCGTGATGGCGAAATGATCGGTGTGCCGACTGGCTTCGCCGAGCTCGACGAGCTCACCAATGGACTGCATGGTGGGCAGCTGATCATCGTGGCCGCTCGTCCGGGTCTCGGTAAGTCGACCCTCGCACTCGACTTCGCGCGAGCCGCCACCGTGAAGCACAAGATGCCCGCGATCTTCTTCTCGCTAGAGATGGGGCGAAGTGAGATCGCGATGCGTCTGCTCGCGGCCGAGTCGTCTATTCCCATGCAGACCCTCCGGAAGGGCAACATGGAGCAGCGCGACTGGGACAAGCTCGCGCAGGTCCGCGGCCAGATCGCGGATGCCCCGCTCTACATCGACGACAGCCCCAACATGACGCTGGTTGAGATCCGTGCCAAGTGCCGCCGCCTCAGCCAGAAGGTCGGTCTGAAAATGGTCGTCATCGACTACCTGCAGCTGATGACCTCGGGCAAGAAGGTCGAATCGCGGCAGCAAGAGGTGAGCGAGTTCTCGCGGGCGCTCAAACTGCTTGCGAAGGAGCTCAACGTTCCGGTCATAGCGCTCTCTCAGCTCAACCGCGGGCCCGAGCAGCGTGCCGACAAGAAGCCGGCGCTCGCCGATCTGCGTGAGTCGGGATCGCTTGAGCAAGATGCCGACATCGTGGTGCTGCTCCACCGCGAAGACGCTTACGATCGCGAGGCGCCACCCACTGGCGAGGCCGACTTGATCGTGGCCAAGCACCGCAACGGCAGACAGGACACGATCAAAGTGTCGTTCAGCGGCATGTACTCGCGGTTCAGTGACATGCCGAGGCTTTAGCTCCCGGTTCTATTTCGTCGAACAGGCGGTGGGACCGCTG
>JAYTXO010000368.1:0-4207 GCA_043742905.1 Microbacteriaceae bacterium
GAGCAGCACGGCGCTCCCGGAGGCGAGAGCCGACAGCACCCCGCCAGCTGGGATCGAGACGGGAAAGTTCCACGGCGGCACGACGAGCGTGAGCGCCTCGGGGTGGAACGTTGCTCCGTCGATGCTGTCGAGCTCGCGCGCGCGAGCCGCATAGTAACGGGCGAAGTCGACAGCCTCGCTGACCTCGACATCCGACTCGGCAATGGTCTTGCCGGTCTCGGCCGCCATGACCTCGATCAGCCGACCGCGGAAGACGGCAAGCACCTCGCCCACGTTGTCGAGGAGGTCGGCGCGGTCGGAGGCGCTGGTACGGCCCCAGTCCCGTCCCGCAACAGCGGCCGCCGCGATGCGGGACTGCAGAACGGGCAACTCGGTCACGCGCGAGGCCGCGAGCGTGGCGAGACCCAGCTCCGTGTTCGCGCTGCGCTCGAGCACCGCGCACGCCCACTCGCGGTTGACCGCGATGGCTGGGTCGGTGTCCGGCTCGTTGTCGAAGGCGAGGGCACTCTCGGGCAGGGCGGGGTTCAGTCGGTTCTGCACGCGCCGAGCGGGCGGCACCTCATCGTCCAGGTCCCGCAGCGACGCGGCGAACCGGTCCGCCTCGCGCGCAAAAATTTCAGCCTCGCCCAGCTCGAACACCCCCGACATGAAGTTCTCGCTCGACGCGTTCTCTTCGAGGCGGCGCACAAGATAGCTGATCGCCGAATCAAACTCGCCCGGATGCACGACCGGTGTGTAGAGCAGCAACCCACCGGTCTCGGTCCGCACCGAGGAAGCCTGCGCGGTCGCCATGCCGAGTAGCATCTCGATCTCGACTCGGTGCTGCACGCCGCGTCCGGTCGCCAGGAGCCACGCGAAGGCGAGGTCGAACAGGTTGTGTCCGGCGACGCCGATACGCACGGCGTCTGTGTTCTGCGGGGTGAAGGCACGCACCAGTAGACGCTTGTAGTTGGAGTCGGTTTGCTGTTTGGTCGACCAGGTGGCGAGCGGCCAGCCGTGCACGGTCGCGTCGACGTGCTCCATCGCGAGGTTGGCGCCCTTGACGATGCGCACCTTGATGCCGGCGCCGCCCTCGGCGACACGCTGGCGCGCCCAGGTGGTGAGGTGATCCAAGGCAGCGACCGAGTCCGGCAGATAGGCCTGCAGCACGATGCCCGCCTCAAGGCGTTTCAGGGTTGGCTGCTCGAGCAGGGCGGTGAAGACCGCAATCGTGAGGTCGAGGTCGCGATACTCCTCCATGTCGAGGTTGATGAACTTGGTCGAAATGGATGCTGCGGCCTGCTCGTACAGCGGCGTCAGCCGCTCGACCACCCGCGTCACGGTCTCGTCGAAACCCCACATCGAGAGCTGGCTGACGACCGAGGAGACCTTCACCGACACGTAGTCGACGTCGTCCCTAGCCAGCAACTCCTGAGTTCCGGCCAGACGCCCGCGCGCCTCTCTGTCGCCCAGCACGGCCTCCCCGAGCAGGTTCACATTGAGCCGGATGCCGCGAGTGCGCAGAGTGCGGAGCGTCCTGCCGAGCCTCTTCGGGTCGGCGTCGACCACGAGGTGCGCCACCATGCGCCGCAGCACGGCGCGCGAGATCGGGATGATCGGCCACGGGAAGATCCGTGCGAAACCGCCGCCGAGGGCGATAGCGGTTCGCAGGTACCAGGGCAGAAAACGCGGGATCCTGCGAGCGAGTAACTCGAGGTTCTTGGCGGCAACACGGATGTCCTCGGGGCGCACCACCTTGTCGACGAAACCTAGGGTGAACTCGAGTCCGCGCGGATCTTTGAGCACGCCGGCGAGGCGCTGCGCGCTCGGATCAGGCTTCACGTCGGCACTTGACTTCAGCCAGCGGCGTACCAGGGCGACGGTGTCCTCGGCGGTCGGGATCCCGTCGGTCGACGGAAGGCTCGGCGGCACGTTCAGCTCGAAGGTCACGCTCCAGTCTCGCTGAGCGCGGGCGATCCGGTACGTAATTCAGGACGGGAAGCAGTTTTTATGCAATTTTGGCTCGATTCCGGCAGTTCTTCCTGGACTGCGCACGGATCGGGGTCAGCGAGATGCGGTCCAGCGCGCAAAAACCGAGGCCCGTGAACCCCTCTCCCGAGTAATATCTCCGGCATGGCGACCGACGAGGTACTGAGCGATCAGGACTGGGTAGTCTGGCGCGACTTCATGACGATGAGCAGCCAACTCTCCCGCGAGCTCGACCGCCGGCTGCAGAGCGACGCCGGCATCTCGCACGCCGACTACTCGGTGCTCCTTGTGCTGCAGCAGGCCAGCAACCATCAGCTCCGCACCGGCGAACTCGCCGAGCTTCTGGCCTGGGAGAAGAGCCGAGTCTCGCATCAGGTGGCCCGCATGGAGGCGCGCGCACTCGTTTCGCGCGCCGAGTGCGACACCGACGGCCGTGGCACCTGGATCGCGCCCACTACCGAGGGGCGCCGCGTGCTGGTGGGTGCGATGCGCAATCACAACGCGGCGATCCGCGAGCTCTTCTTCGACGTGCTGCGCCAGGACCAGCGTGTGGCCTTCGGTGACGCCTCGCTGCACGTGCTCGACAAGCTCAACCCCGAGGCGTGCGCCATCGCCAGCGAAAACGGCCTACCAACGAGCCGAACGACGGCAGCAGCGTAGCGATCCGCGGTACTACGCACTAACGGGACCACACAGTCGCGTGATGATTAAAGGTCCGGATGCCAGCGTCTCCTGGGCCCCGGCCTTCGTGCCCTGTCGGCTACTTTCGACGGTTGTCGACGATCGTCATGTGCGGTCCGTGCCGTTCGTAGCCGATGCCGGCCGCCTCGATGAGGCGCACGACCCGCTGCCGGTGGCCGCGCCACGGCTCGAGCAGCTCCATCATCCGGTCGTCGTCGACGCGCTCGCCGATCAGCGCCCAGCCCACCCGCTTGCTCACATGGAAGTCGCCGACGCTCACCGCATCCGGGTCGCCGTGCGAGCGCTGCAGCGTCTCGGCAACCGTCCAGACGCCGACGCCCGGGATCCCGCGGAGCTTACGCATGGCATCCGGGATAGCGTCGCCGGCCGCGCGCTCGAGCGACTCACCGACCCGCACCACGCTCATGATCGTGCCAGAACGCTGGGGCCCGACCCCGGCGCGATGCCACTCCCACGACGGCACCCGCCGCCAGACCGCAGGCGACGGCGCGACCCGCATATCGAGCGGCGCCGGACCCGGCGCGGGGTCGCCGTGTCGAAGAAGCAATTCGCGCCAGGCGCGCTTCGCTTCGATGCCAGTGACCTTCTGCGCGAGCACCGTCGGGATAAGGAATGGCAGGATGCGGGCGGCCCGGGTCAGCCGCAACCCGCGCGTACGGCGGTGCAGCTCGGCTACGAGCGGATGGACGCTCGGATCGAAACCGGTGTCGTCGTCGTCCGCACCGAGCAGCGCCGGGACCCCGGCGATCGCGTGCTCCGCGCCCGGCCCCCACGATGCAGCGTCGATGCCACCGGCCCGGGAGTGGAGGTGCAGGCTGGCGGCACCCGCGGGGGTGGCCATCGTGAGCCAGGTGCCCGCAGCATCCCTTCGGATGGTCGGATCCGCGCTGCCTTGCCCAAGCGGACCGAGTGTCAAGTGCAGCGACACCTCGAACCTGGGCTCGTAGCGGGTGCGGATCGGATCCATCAGCGCGAGCCTAGCCGCGGCCACGGACGCGGCTAGGCTCCCTGACGCACTCCGACCGGGTCAAAACACGGCAGGATGGTGATTCATGAGCATCGGCATCCTCACCAGCGGCGGCGACTGCCCCGGCCTGAACGCCGTGATCCGCGCGGCGGTATTAACCGGAATCAAGCTGCACGATATGGAGTTCGTCGGCTTTCGCAACGGCTGGAAGGGCGTCATCGACGGCGACATCATGCCGCTGGCCCGCCCTCAGGTGATGGGGATCTCGAAGCAGGGCGGCACGATCCTCGGCACCTCTCGCACCAATCCCTTCGAAGCGGGCGGTGCGGAGCGTGTCGCCGAGGTCATGGAGGAGAACGGCGTCGAAGCCCTCATCGCGATCGGCGGCGAAGGTACCCTCGCGGCCGCGAAGCGGTTGACGGATGCCGGCATCAAGATCGTGGGCGTCCCCAAGACGATCGACAATGACCTCTCGGCCACGGACTACACCTTCGGATTCGACACCGCCGTGCAGATCGCCACCGAGGCGATGGACCGGCTCCGCACCACCGGCGATTCGCACGGCCGCTG
>JAYTXO010000369.1:0-1689 GCA_043742905.1 Microbacteriaceae bacterium
GTTCTCGGGCTGAAGGTAGTGCTCTCCGACGGCCGATTGATCCGACTCGGCCACCGCACCGTGAAGGGCGTCACCGGCTACGACCTCACCGCGCTGATGATCGGCTCGGAGGGCACTCTCGGCATCGTCGTGGAAGCCACCCTCAAGCTGCGCCCGCTGCCGCGCGGGAACGTCGCCACGATCAGCGCCTCGTTCGCCAGCGTCGAGCTTGCGGCCAGGGCGGCCGCCGTGATCGTCGCGAGCGGCATCAAGCCCGCAATCATGGAACTGCTTGACGGCCGCGCGCTCGAGGCCATTGGCGCGTACCTGGGGATGGAACTCGGAAGGTCAGACGGCCGTGGCGCCCAACTGCTGGTGCAGTCAGATGGCACGGGCGCCGACACCGAGGCCGGCGACGCGCTCGCGGTGATCCGTTCGCTCGGCGGCGAGGCTGAGCTCACAACCGACCGCGCGGAGGGCGAGAAGCTGTTCGTGATCCGCCGTTCCTTCCATCCCGCCATGGAGGCGCGTGGCACCGTTCTCATCGAGGATGTTGCCGTCCCGCGGAGCGCGCTGCCGGCGATGTTCGCGGCCATCCAGCGGATCGAGACCAAGTACGGGATCGACATCCCAACTGTCGCGCACGCCGGAGACGGCAACCTGCACCCAAACTTCGTCTTCCAGGGCGATGAGGTCGATGGTCACGTCGAGGTACCAGGTAACGTCTGGGCGGCGGCCGACGAACTCTTCGCTGACTGCCTTCGACTCGGCGGCACGCTGACCGGCGAGCACGGGGTTGGGATTCTCAAGAAACGCTGGCTGCGCGACGAGCTTGGCGACGACTCGGTGCAGCTGCAGAAGGAGCTGAAACAGGTCTTCGACCCACTGGGGATTCTCAACCCCGGCAAGGTCTTCTGAGCCCACGGCTGTGAGCACCGAGTCGACGATAAGCCTGGGCGCTCACTGGACGTTCACAGCATGGAATAGTCGTGCGCCCGCATCGGTTGCAGCCGTCACCGTGACTAATCAGATGACAACTCCGATGACCGCCCAGACCAACTCTGGGGCCTCCGTCCAGACTGCCGAACGGCACAGCCCGGGCGCCCCGCTGACCCGTGTTCCGGCTCTTGCCCATTCGGCACGGGCTCGGGACATCCGCGTGACCGTTCCTCGGCCGACCGAGGGGCGTCTTCGACTCCGACCGGCAAGACACGGGCGCGGTTTCATCGTCGGTTCGGTGGATGCCGCAGGCCCAGACACGAACGGGTTCGCCCCGCGCGACCGCGTCGCCTGGCGCGACTCCGGCGAGCAGCTGGATGAACTGCTGCTCATCGATCAAGACGACGTGCTCGGCGTTCCGTCATGGATCAGCGACGAGCAGCTCGTCAGCTACCTCGGTGCCGGACTGATCGCTCGCACCCTGGTGCGCACTCGCCCGTTTGCCCGGGGCGACCAGGTGCGCGTCGTCTCAACCGATCCGGTGGTGACCGAACTGACGGCCGCCTGGGCTCGCTCGCTCGGCGCACGGATCGTAGACCCGGCGGTCGAAAACGCCCGAGTGTCGATCCATGACGAGCCGAGCGTCCGGCGCACCGTCCTCGGAAGTCACGGCAAGCTGGCGCAGGCCGCCGTCGAGGTGTTCCAGGCAATCCGCGACGGTGTCTTCGACGGGGTGTCCACGATCCAGGGCACCGAGACGAGCATCGCTGC
>JAYTXO010000370.1:0-2675 GCA_043742905.1 Microbacteriaceae bacterium
ACGCCAGCGACCGAACCGCCGTCCGCGGCCATGCTGTTCCGCGCTCGCAAGACGCAGCCGACGTTCCTGCGCGCGCTTCGTGAGCACGGGGTGAAGTACCACGTGCTTGGCCTCGGCGGTCTGCTGGCCGAGCCGGAGGTCGCGGATCTGGTGTCGATGCTCTCAGTGCTGAGCGATCCGGGTGCTGGCCTGGAACTCATTCGCGTGCTGGCTGGATCGCGTTGGCGGGTCGGCGTGCAGGACCTGTACGCGCTCAACCGTCTTGCCTCCTGGCTGCGCGACCGCGACCACGCCCAGCAGGTCTATGCGGACGAGGTGAAAGACAGGATGCGATCCAGCCTCAACCAGGGAGAGGGCGGCTCGATCGTCGACGCCCTCGATTTTCTCGCGACAGCGCGCGAGGGTCACAGTGCGCTCGCGCATTTCTCCGAGCTAGGACTCGCGCGTTTGCGTGACGTCGGCCACGTCGTGGCACGGCTGCGTGCTCGCACGTCGCTGGCGTTGCCTGACCTGGTCTCGCTGGTCGAGCAGGAGCTTCGGCTCGACATCGAGGTCGTCGCCAACGAGGATCGCCCGCTCGGCGGCGCCCCGATGGAGGCGCTGTTCGACGCGATCGACGGCTATCTGGCGCTTGATGACTCCGGCACCCGGGTCGGCTCGGAGCTCAGCGGATTCCTGGCCTGGCTGCGCGCCGCGGAGGAGAAGGAAGACCTTTCGCCCCGCCCGGAAGATCCCGAACCCGGCACGGTACAGATCCTGACCGTCCACGGCGCGAAGGGTCTGGAATGGGATCTCGTCGGCGTGCCGCGGCTCGTCACCGACGAGCTCCCGTCCAGGCCGATCGAGGGGACGAACGGTTGGCTCGCCTTCGGGCAGCTGCCGTGGCCGTTCCGGGGGGACGCCGCCGATCTGCCGGTCTTCGCGTGGGAGACCGCGACGACGCGCAAAGAGCTGCTTGACAATCGGGTGCGGTTCAAGACCGCCGTTGGCCAGCGGGCACAGCACGAGGAGCGCCGACTCGCCTACGTCGCGGTCACCCGCGCTCGCCACGAACTGCTGCTGAGCGGTTCGTTCTGGGCGACCCAGGCCAAGTACCGCGAGCCGAGCATCTTCCTCCGCGAGCTCGCGGTTGCGGGCGTGATTGAGGAACTTCCCGAAGCACCCCAGAGCCTCGAGAACCCGCTGGGCGACAACCTGGACTGGATCACCTGGCCGCTCGACCCGCTCGGTACCCGTCGACCGGCGGTCGAGGCCGCCGCCGCCGCGGTGCGAGCCGCAGAGCCGGCCATCGCCGGACCCTGGGCCAAGGATCTTGAGCTCCTGCTCGCCGAGCGCGCCGAGCGTCTGACAGGAGCGGGGGCGGTCGCGCTGCCCACCCGCGTGCCGGCATCCCGTTTCAAGGACTACGTGACTGCCCCGGATGCCGTTGCGGCTTTGCTGCTGCGCCCGATACCCGAGAAGCCGTTCAAGGCGACGCGGCTCGGGACGCTGTTCCATTCCTGGGTCGAGAACCGCTACGGGCTCGGGGCCGGATCGGACGAACTTGATGCCCGATCCGTCGAGCTCGACGACGAAGGCGACGGCGTGGAAGCCGCCGACCTCGCGGCCCTCCGCACGACGTTCGAGGCCTCGGAGTGGGCGACGCGACGTCCGATCGAGGTGGAGCGCGAGATCCACCTGCCTTTCGACGGCCGCATCGTGATCTGCAAGATCGACGCGATCTACGCGCTCGGACCGGGTGGCGACGGAGTCGAGCGCTTCGAGGTCGTCGACTGGAAGACGGGCAAGGCCCCGAAGGATTCCGACGATCTGGAGCGCAAGCAACTGCAGCTCGCCCTCTACCGTCTCGCCTACGCACGGTGGGCCGGAATCGACCCGAGCCGGATCAGCGCCGCGTTCTACTTCGTCGCTGATGACCGGGTGATTCGACCGGAACACATCGATGACGAGGCCGAGCTGCTGGCGCGGTGGCGCGCGGCGTTCAGCTAGATCGGCGTCGGCGCGAGCGAGGAGCGCGCGACGATTGCGCTGACCAGCGCATCCACCGGCTCGCGGGCGGCACGTGGGTTGTCGAGCAGTGCGAAGTCCACCTCGCCGAGCATCGGCAGTCCGAAGGTGCTCGTCACCGGCACGAGGTCGCCGGGGATCAGGTTCTGCGGGAATACCGCGACCCCGATTCCGGCCCGTAGCGCCGCAAGCACTCCGTTGATTTCGCGCACATTGCAGGTGATGCGCCAGGTGCGGCCGGCGTCCTCGAGCGACTGGATGGCGGCGCTCCTCGACAGCGACGGTGCCTGATACACGATGAGCGGCACCGGCTGGGCGGGCTCGAGCTGGAGTGACTTGTGCGCCACCCACACGAGGCGCTCGCGACGCACGACGCGGCCATCCGGCTGGTCGGGCTCCTGCTTGACGTAGACCAGGTCGAGCTGTCCGGCTTTGAGCCGCCGCGCGAGCGCCCCACTCTGGTTGACCGTGAGTTCGAGGTTGATCTGCGGGTAGAGCTGCCGAAAGTCGCGCAGGATCTGCGGCAGTTGCGTGAGCGCCAGGTCGTCCGCCGAGCCGAAGCGGAGCCGCCCGCGCATAGCCGATCCGGTGAAATAGGCGGCGGCCTCGTCGTGGCTGGCCAGGATGCTCCGCGCGAATCCGAGCATGGCATCCCCGTTGTCGGTGAG
>JAYTXO010000371.1:0-9119 GCA_043742905.1 Microbacteriaceae bacterium
CGTCGGCCGTGACGGTGCTGCCGGCCGGGAGCGCGAGCTCCGCGAGACCGAGCGCGCGGTGAGCGGCGGCCGAGTCGGGTCCGAAGGCGGTGATGAGCAACATTCCGGCGGCGGCGGTCACGAGCGTCGTGCCCGTGCCCTCGCGGTCGGTGACGAATGCGCGCGGGTGGTGCGGGGCGAGGGCGAGGACGAGGGCAGCGGTAAGGTCCCCCGGGCGCAGGGACGGCAAGTCGCCGAGCAGCGCGGCGCGCGGGCCATCGGGGGCAAGAGCCGCGGCCGTGCGGATGGCGTCGTCGATGCCAGCGGGCGACTCTTCCACGACAATCTCGGCACCCGGAGGCCGGAACCCCGGATCGGAAGTCACCACAAGCACGCGCGCGACGGCCGCACTCGCGACGGCCGCGGCGACGGTGTCGAGAGCGATCGCCCGCGCCACTTCGGGGCCCAGTCCAAGCCGCGACTTGGCCGACTCCGCCGGCTTCACCGGGATAATCACTGTCCACTGCATGCCACAAGTGTGCGCGATTGCTACAGTCGACGCTGTCAGGTCCCCCGGGCAGCATTGCCCTGGTGCGTCGCTCCTCTTTGAACGACTCGGCCGCGGCGAGCCCACGAGTTCGCACCCCGCCCCGTTTCGCACGCCCCTCACGGAGACCCTCATGACCCGATCCCTCCGCTCCAGTCCCCTACTGTGCGCGGCAGTCGTCGCCGCTGGCACCCTTCTCCTTGCGGGCTGCAGCACGGCATCCGCCAGCCCAGCCGACAGCCCTACCGCGTTGGCGAGCGCGAAAGCGATCACTATGCAGAACTGCGACACCTCCGAGACCTTCGCGACGGCGCCCAGTCGGGTCGTCAGCATCAAGTCGACCTCGACCGAGATGTTGCTCGCTCTCGGGCTCCGTGAAAAAATCGTCGGCACGGCCTTCCAGGACGGACCGGTCCCCGCGAAGTGGACCACCCAGGCCGCACAGCTGCACACCATCTCCGACTTCATGCCGAGCGAGGAGGCGCTGCTGGCCCTCGAGCCAGACTTCGTCTACTCCGGATGGGAATCCGCGTTCTCCGCCGACCAGGCGGGTACTCGCGCCGAACTCAGCAGCCTGGGGATCGGCAGCTACGTGCAGCCCGCCGCCTGCCGCACGACCGGCGCCCCGGCCAAGCTCGCTTTCTCGGACATCTTCGGCGAGATCGCCCAGGTCGCCTCCATTTTCCACGTGAGCTCGACCGAGCTCATCGCGCAGCAGAAGGCCGAGCTGGCGACGGTCACGAAGAGCAAAAGTGGCCTCTCCGCCCTCTGGTACTCCTCAGGCACCGACACTCCCTATGTCGGAGCGGGCACCGGCGCTCCCGAACTCGTGATGGAGACAGTCGGGCTGAAGAACGTCGCCGCCGATGTCAAGCAGCCCTGGACCTCGCTCGGCTGGGAGTCGATCGTCGCCGACGACCCGGACGTCATCATCCTGATCGACGCCACCTGGAACACCGCGTCGAGCAAAATCCAGGCGCTTGAAACCAACCCGGCCACCGAGAACCTCACCGCGGTCAAGAACCACCGCTACATCACGATCCCGTTCCCCGCGAGTGAGGCCGGCGTGCGCACGGTAGATGCCGCAGCATCGATTCAGAAGCAGCTGAAGGCTCTCGACATCCCGTGACACCGGCGGCGCGACGGGCCCGATCGTGGCTGTGGGGCATCGGACTGACGATCGCCCTGCTGCTCTCGATCGCCGTCGCAACGACCATCGGACCGGCGCCGCTCGACGTGCAGGACGTCATCGGTAGCGTGCTCGCCCACCTCGGGATCGGCACCTCGCCGCTCGATGCGCTCCACGGCGGAATCGTGTGGGAGCTGCGGCTCCCCCGCGTGCTGACCGCTGCTGCGGTGGGGGCTGGGCTCGCGCTCGTCGGCGGGGTGATGCAGGCCTTGACCCGCAACCAGTTGGCCGATCCCTACTTACTGGGGCTGTCATCCGGGGCGTCGCTCGGCGCGGTCAGCGTGCTGCTGTTGGGCGTGACGCTGCTGCTTCCGGTCGCCGCGTTCGCGGGGGCGATCCTTGCTCTGATCACCACACTTGCGCTGGCCAGTTCGCTGGGACGCATCACCCCAACCCGCACGGTGCTCGCGGGCGTTGCCGTCTCGTCGCTGGCCGCCGCGCTCACCAGTTTTGTCATTTTCTGGGCCGCGACCGGCGACTCATACCGTGATGTGCTCAACTGGCTGCTCGGTTCGTTGGCCGGAGCGCGCTGGCCGCAGGTCGCGATCTCGCTCGGTGCGATGGCGTTCATCGGCATCCCACTCGCCCTCTCCGGGCGCGTGTTGGACGCCTTCGCGTTCGGCGACACTACCGCCGCCTCTCTCGGTTTCTCGGTGAGCCGCGTGCGCTGGGGTCTGCTTGGCGCGAGCGCGCTGCTGACCGGCGCGTTGGTCTCGGTCAGCGGTTCGATCGGCTTCGTCGGGCTGGTGCTCCCCCACGCGGTGCGGCTGATCATCGGGCCGAGCAACCGCCCGCTGCTGCCGCTCTCAGCACTTGTCGGCGGGATCTTCCTGGTCTGGGCGGATACCGCGGCACGCACCGTGTTCGACCCGCGCGAACTGCCGGTTGGGATCGTGACCGCACTGATCGGCGCTCCGGTCTTCGCAATCCTGCTCGCCCGCCGCCGGAGCGAGGCATGAGCGGCGGCCTCGAGGTCGGCGCGCTCACCGTGCGCGTCGGCGCGGCCACTGTGCTGGATGGCGCCGCGTTCATTGCTCCTCCGGGTGCCGTGACGGCGCTGCTCGGCCCGAACGGCGCCGGTAAGTCGACGCTGCTGCGCGCCCTCGCCGGGGTCGAACGGCCGGCATCCGGAACCGTCGTATTCGGGGGCGAGGAACTGCTCACGATGCGCCGCCGCGAGCGAGCCCGGGGACTCGCGTTCGTCGAACAGGAGGCGTCGACAGAACTACCCATGACCGTGCGCGCCGTCGTCGGCCTCGGCCGGACCCCACACGAGAGCGCCTTCGCAGGCAGGGATCCCGCGGCCGCTGCGATCGTTGACGACGCGATGCGCACCGCTGGCGTCGCCGCCTTCGCTGACCGCGAGCTACCAAGCCTGTCGGGTGGAGAGCGTCAGCGTGTCATGCTCGCCCGCGCCCTTGCGCAGCAGCCCCGCCTGCTGCTGCTCGACGAACCCACCAACCACCTCGACGTTGGCGCCCAACTCGAGGTGCTCGAGGTACTGCAGCGCCTCGCCGCCACCGGGACGACCGTCGTCGCCGCTCTGCACGACCTCACTCTCGCCGCCGCCCACGCGGATGCGGTTGTCGTCCTGTCGCACGGGCGCGTCGTGGCTACGGGGCCGACCGCCGCCACCCTCACCCCCGAGCTCGTGCACGAGGTCTACGGCATCGATGCCCGGTGGATGACGAATCCCCTCACCGGCCGCCCGCTGCTGGCCGTCGCGCGGCCGCACTGAGGCGCCGGCACTCCAACGCACGGTGCCACTTCCCGCGACAGCTACGCGTCCGGATCGAAGCGCACCCGGGCGAGCAAGGAGGCGGGCAGGAAGACGGCGCGGATGCGCTCCCGCGTCACGACGGAACCGGCGATGGCGCGGCGGAGAGTGCGGAGTTCGGGGAGGCTGAGCCGGGTGGCATCCGCCCGACCGTATGCGGTGGCCTCGACCTGGCCACGGAAGTCGGCGATGGCCGAGGAGTTGGCGGTCAGCACCGTCGAAAGTCGCGTCGCGAACTCACGAGCGGTTTCGGTGTCGGGAGCAATCCAGCCGTGGTCGCGCGCGGTATCGCGCACCTCGGCCCAGGCGTTGGCAGCGGCATCGCGTCCGGCCGCAATGGCCGCCTCGCGACGCCAGCGCACGGCGGCGCGTCCGACGGCGGGAGCAAGTGCCACCGCCAGCAGAACGGCCAGGACGATCAGCGCTACAAGTGCCGCAACGCTTACCCCGCCATTCGTGCCGGTGAGAGTGGACGAGGAGGCCTGATCGGTCGGAACGTTGCGGCCCGCTTTGGCCGTCGGGGTAGCACTGGCGGTCGGAGCCGAGGTGGCGGAGTCGGTGGCAGCATCCGTGGGGAGCTGCTCGACGGCGGCCGGAACCGAGTAGTCGGGCAGAACACCGCGGCCGGGAGTTGGCTCGAAGCGGAGCCAGCCGATGCCACTGAAATACAGTTCTGGCCAGGCGTGCAGGTCGTGCGTGCTGACCGTGAACGCGGTCGCGCCCTTGACCACCGATGGGGTTCCAGGCTGGAAGCCGACCGCAACTCTGGACGGGATTCCGAGCACACGCGCCATGATCGCCATCGAGGAGGCGAAGTGCACGCAGTAGCCGGCCTTCCTCTGCAGGAACTCGGCCACGACATCTGCACCGGTGCCGTCGTAACCCTGCGCGACAGGCGCTGTCGTCGAGTAGCTAAAGCTCTTACTCGTGAAGTAGCTCTGCAGAGCCAGCGCCTTGTCGTAGTCGGTGGCCGCAGAACCGGCGACCGAGATGGCCGTGTCAGAGATGATCTTCGGCAGATCACTCGGGAGTTCGAGGTAGGACTGATTGAGTTGCCGGTCGGGCGCGGCCGCCCGCAACTGGGCAAGGTTTGGCCGCACCGCTAAATAGCTCGCGGTGTACGTCTGGCCGCCCACGTTGGCATCCGCGCTGCGAACCGACAGCCCCTGCGGCTCCCAAAACCAGTCACCGGTC
Source organism: Microbacteriaceae bacterium (assembly GCA_043742905.1). Lineage (GTDB taxonomy): Bacteria > Actinomycetota > Actinomycetes > Actinomycetales > Microbacteriaceae > Lysinimonas. The sequence goes on from JAYTXO010000371.1 coordinate 4,687, forward strand.
GTGCCGGTCACGCGGGTAGCCGGGTATGGCACCGGCAGCCATTGGCCTTGGATGCCGCCCACGATGACCTTGGCCGTCACCTTTGTCTGCCTTACGCCCGTCGTCAGCCCAGCAGCAGCCGGGAACATCGAGAGCGTGTTCTTCTTCGTCGGGGTAACGAGTTGCGGGCTCCAGGATCGCCCGTCGAAGTTGGCCAGCGTGGCGAGCCGGAGGTACACCGCCTTGTCGTCGCTCGTCGTGTAAGTGACCGCGGTGACCGGAGCACCGCGACGCAGATCGTCGCCCAGATTGATCAGCGGGTTGATCCCGGTAGAGATTCCCGTACTGGTGGTCTGATCCGCCGATCGTTCGACGGCGGGGAACAGCGCTGAGACCACGAAGGACCCGGCCACGATGACCGCCCCCAACGCAATCAGAGTGGGGCGCGGGGCTCGTCGACGTCCGATCCGCAGCAGGGCCAGGTAACCGATCGCCACGAAAAGGAACCAGAACGGATCAGCGATATCAGGCCGCACCGCCACCGGGATCACGAGCAGGGTCAGGATCGGGAGCGCCGTCAGCGCGGGAGCAACCCGCAATGCGATGTCGCCGACCAAAGCGATGCCGATCGCCGAACTTGCGATGAGGAAGACGATGCTCAGCTCCGGCGTCGCGGGGATGGTCTGTACGGCGATCTCTCCCCACGCCGCGTTGGTCAGGTCTGCGAAGCGCGCGAGAGTCTGCGGCGACGGAATGACGCCAAGCAGAGCTGTATCCGCGCCGTAGCCGACGGTCAACGCGAACAGCCCGACCAGCCCGCCGATCACGGTCGGCAACCACGCTGGCCGGGTCAGTTGACGCACGAGCGTGGTGGTTACCAGGACCAGCAGGATGAGAAGCGAGCCGACGATCCACCAGGATATCCCGCTTAGCGCCACGTGCAGCCCAGCAAGCGAGACGACCATCGTCGCGGCGAGGAGAAACATACGCGACCAGGCATACGAGCGGATCGGGAGCTTACGCAGAGGGCGCGGCAGCGGCGCGAGCTGTCGCGTGGGTCGGGTTTCAGTGAGCGTCACGAACGTACCCCGCTTCGGTCGACGCTGCTTTCCAGGCGGCGGCCGGGTCGTCCCCCGGGCGCACAGAGACGCACAACCAGCCCGCGTCGCTCAAACGTCGAACGGCAGCAGACCGCGGTTCGACGAGGAAAGCCACCCCAACATCACCAGCGCGCCGGTGGCGGATCAGCCAATCCAGGGTGAGCTCCTCGGGGTCGCCGAGCACCGCGAAAATTGGGCCAGGGGAATCAACGATGCCAGAGCGCCGCAGACGCTCGACGCCGGAATCCACAAGGGTGACGCCTGCGAGGCTGGTGAGGAAGCCCTCGCGTCGAGAGCCGTCCCAGCGCTCACCGAGCTGGTCGAGCTGCGGTTTCGCCGTCTCTTCGACGGCGACCGAGAAGCCCGAGCCGTCGAGATGCACGCCGAGCGAGGCGAGCATCCGAACTCCCCACTCGAAGGCGTCGCTGCTGGAGCTGGGATGCCAGGATTCTGAGTCATCAATCACAGCATCCGGATACCCCGCCATGCGCGTATCGAGCACGATCCGAGCATCGGGATGGCTGCGGTGCTCCTCCTGCCGCACCATCAGCTGCCCGCGGCGCGCGGAAGCCCGCCAGTGCACCCGGCGTAGCGCGTCGCCCGAGCGGTACTCCCGGGTGGTGAGGTCGTCATCGCTGCCGGTCACGCGGCGCTGCACGAGCCGCGCGGAGCCTTCGCCGTCGGCGAGGTTCGGTCCGCCGGTGGGCAGATCGACGATCGCGGGCACAACTACCAGCCGATCGGACTCCCCCAAGGCCAGCGTCGACCGGGCCATGCCGAATGGGTCCTCGTGCTCGATCACGAGCGGCCCGATCTCGTAAAGCCCTCGGCGCGGCGGGTGCAGTTCGTAGTTCGCCGTGACGACCCGACGACGTGTCGCGCTCCCGCCGATCGACGGCAGTTCGTTCGGCGGCGCCTCCTCCTGCCATGGGATCGCGTCGTTCCAGACCAAGTGAGGACTCGACCCCGCCGCCAGATTCCGGATGCGTAGACCCACCTGCACCGGAGCCCCAGCCGACACTACCGGCGGCGAGAAGAGTCGCACCACTTCAAAGCGCGGTCGACGGATCCGGGTGATCAGTAGCCCCGTTCCGACGAGCAGGAACGCGACGGCCGCGACGACGAGCGCCTCCCTGCGGCCGGCACTGTATGCGTAAACGAAAGCGAGGATGCCAACCAGCGCCGTGCCGATTCCGCGGGTGCTCGGCCGCAGCCTCTGCTCGCGCTTGAGTGAACCGCGCGCGGTCTCGGCGGCTGCCGAGGAGCGTCCACGCGGAGCGCGGCGGACCGCGGCAGCTGCGCGTTCGCGCTGCTGCGCCTGCCGGCGCCGGACGCGGCGGTTTTGCGGCATCAGGCGGTTCCGGCTGCTCCGAGAGGCACCGGGGTCGAAGCGACAATGCGAGCGGTGATGTCGGCGAGAGCCTCGCCGCCGAAAGGGTTGGCGCCGACCGAAGTGCGCACCGCTATCAGGCGGTGGGCGAAAACGGGGACAGCAAGCGCGTCCAGGTCGTCGGGGAGCACGAAGTCGCGGCCGTCCAGCGCGGCACGCGCCTTCGCAGCCCGCACCAGCTGCAGCGTCGCCCGTGGGCTTGCCCCGAGTCGCAACTCGCGGTCGACCCGGGTCGCTGAGGCGATTGCGACCGCGTACTGCTCAACCGCTGCACTGACGAAGACCTGACGCACGGTCTCCACCATCTGAGTGAGACGCCGAAGGCTGACAACCGGGCGCAGCGCATCGAGTGGGCTGCCGTTCTCGCGCTGCCTCAGCATCGCCACCTCGTTAGCGGCATCCGGATACCCCATCGAGATCCGCGCCATAAACCGGTCGCGCTGCGCTTCGGGGAGGGCGTACGTGCCCTCCATCTCGATCGGATTCTGCGTCGCGATCACGGTGAACGGGCGAGGCAGCGCATAGCTCGTGCCGTCGACAGTGACTTGGCGCTCCTCCATGCTTTCGAGCAGCGCGGACTGCGTCTTCGGCGAGGCGCGGTTGATCTCGTCGCCTATTACGATGTTGGCGAAAACCGGCCCCGGCTTGAACTCGAACTCGCGGTCGTTTTGGTTGTAGACGGAGACGCCGGTGATGTCAGCGGGCAGCAGATCCGGTGTGAACTGGATGCGCGAGACCGAGCAGTCGACGCTTCGTGCGAGCGCGCGCGCCAGCATCGTCTTGCCGACGCCGGGCACGTCCTCGACGAGCAGGTGCCCCTCCGCCAACAGCACCATGAGCGCGAGCTCGACGGCCTCCCGCTTGCCGTCAATGACGGTCTCAACCGCGGACACGATGGCGCGGGAGTCGAGTAGGAACTCATGCGTAGGGAGCGCCCCAACCGGTCCTTCGCCATCGAAGTCGTCGGTCTGAGTCGTCTGCGGGTCGATCTGCGGGGCACTCCCCGGGGAGTAAGCATCCATCAGCTTGAGTCTCTCACGCGGGTCTGAAAGGGCAAGGGGCGCACAAGGTCTATTCGTTGCGGAACCCTGCACGGTTCACCAAGCGTCCCGCATTCACAGCCCGTTCCCGGCGGACCGCGAGGACCCTGAAGAGGAGCATGCAGGAGGGGGCGCCATGCGCAGGGGAATCGTGGGGTTTGTTGCCGCGTCGAGCGCGATCGCGCTGCTCGGGCTTGCAGGATGCACTTCTGCCGCGCCCGAGCAGACCTCGACGCCGACAGCGCGGGCCGCATCCACACCTACACCTACACCGACACCGACCCCCATCACCTTTCTGGGCACCGGCGTTTCGCTGCGTTACAGCTGTGACGAGCTCGTCGGTCCAGCCGTGATCAACTCGCTGGGCAGGAATCTCAGCGAGAACCGGAGCTATCAGCCTGCCGCCACCACGAGCGCAGAACGCGCTGTGGCTATCGGTGGCACAGCCTGCGAGTGGAACGATCCGAGAACGGGAAACGCCCTGATCGTGACCGCCGCTCACCCCGATCTCGCGACGCTGTCCGCCATCAGGGCGAGCACATCGAGCTACGCCCAGCCGACGACGCTCTTGGGCACCGGCGTCTCGGGTTTTATCGTCAACACCCAGGTTGAGATCTTCACGCGCAACGGCTACTGGGCGACCGCGACCTCGCCGCTGTTCAACGACCCGAAAATCGTTCGCTCGATCATGGATGCCGTCGAATCGGCCCTACCCGCCGGCTAAGACTCTGCGCGCCGCGGGGTCAGCGGCCGACTACTCCTCGTCTCGCAGCTCCCACGGGATCTCGCCCTCGACCAGCGTTACCCGCTCGGCAGGGGGCTCACCAAACGGGATCGGGTAGGCGTACGGCACCGGCATCGTCGGGCGCGACATGGGAGGAGGCTCGAGCTGTGGACTAAGCGTCTCGATGACCTCCTCGGTGG
>JAYTXO010000372.1:0-4355 GCA_043742905.1 Microbacteriaceae bacterium
GCGTGCCCAGCCGACATCCTCACGCCGGGCCTGCCGCCACGAGGTCTTCGGCAGGGGTTCCGGGCGGAACGGCTCGAGGTCGTTTTCGACGTTCAAGGCGCCGAGTACCATACGCGCGATCGTGTGGTGGCCGACGGCGGAGAAGTGCAGACGGTCGGGAGCCCACATCCGCGGATCAGTCAGCTCGCGCAGCGCCCACATGTCGGCCATGATCGCGTCGTGCCTCTCGGCGATGGCGCGCAGGTTCTCGTTGTAGATCGCAATCTTGCCGCGCATCCGTCCAAGCACCGGAGTTTTGCCGATGTCGGGCCCGTTGAACATCACCACCGTCGCGCCCTCACTAGTGAGCCGCTGCAGGCCGAGCTCGAAGCGGGCCGCGACGGCATCCGGATCGGTGCCCGGGCGAAGGATGTCGTTTCCGCCAGCCGAAATGGTCACCAGGCTGGGCCGCAGTTCCATGGCCGGCTCGAGCTGCTCCTCGAGAATCTGGTCGAGCAGACGCCCCCGGATCGCTAGATTCGCGTAGGCGAACTGCGGCGTGCCGTCGCTGAGCACCTCCGCCACTCGATCCGCCCAGCCTCGATGACCACCAGGGGAGCGGGGTTCGGGGTCGCCGATCCCCTCGGTGAAGGAATCACCGATCGCGACGTACCGCGACCACGGGTGCTGAACGGGCATGCTTCCATCTTGCAACAAAGCTGTGTACTGAGTGTGAGAGGTAATCAGGATATTCCGTCTTCCGTCTTCCGTCTTCCGTCGCCGTCGCCGTCGCCGTCGCGCCTGAGCTCGCGCTCCTCGAAGGGCCTCGGCATCCAAAGGGCCTTTTCCTCTTCGTTGCAGGGCATCGAGTCTGACGTCGATGCGAGGATGAGGCGTGAGCAAGCAGGATGGCAGCGGCAGGCAGGTCAGCGCCGAGCCCAGTGATGACCTCACCGCGACCATTCTGCACGTCGACATGGATGCCTTCTACGCATCGGTCGAGATGCTCGAACGTCCCGAACTCGCCGGCAAGCCCGTGATTGTCGGGCACCGCTCCTCGCGCTCCGTCGTGACCGCCGCCACCTACGAGGCACGTAAATACGGGGTCAACTCGGCCATGCCCATGTCGATCGCGCTTCGGCGTTGCCCGCAGGCCATCGTGCTCGAGCCGCATTTCGAGCGCTACGCGTACTTCTCGAAGTGGGTCATGCGACTGCTTGGCGAGGTCACGCCGCTGGTCGAGCCGCTCAGCATCGATGAGGCATTTCTGGATATCACGGGGGCCCGTCGCCTGCTCGGCACACCGTGGCAGATCGGCACCCGCCTGCGCGAACGGGTTTTCGCCGAGACCGGATTGCAGTGCTCGGTGGGCGCCGCCTCCACCAAGTTCATCGCCAAGCTTGCGTCGTCTCGCGCGAAACCGGACGGACTGCTCGTCGTGCCGGCCGCGGAGACCGTCGCGTTCCTGCATCCACAGCCGGTGAGTGCGCTGTGGGGTGTTGGCGGCAAGTCTGAGGAGCAGCTGGAGCGGCTCGGCCTCCGCACGGTAGGCGATGTGGCGAACGTGCCGTTCGAAGCGCTGAAGCGCGCACTTGGCCCCAGGAACGCCGCGCGGCTTCACGAACTCGCCTGGGGCCGCGATCCCCGGGTGATCGAACTGGGCCGCGACGAGAAGAGCATCGGTCACGAGACGACGTTCGAGGCCGACGTCACGGATCCCGTGGTCCTGCATCGCGAGCTGCTGCGCCTCTCCGACGCGGTCGGCGCCCGGCTACGACGCGCGGGAGTCCAGGCCCGCACGATCTCGCTCAAGTTGCGTTTCGAGGACTTCACCACGATCAGTCGCTCACGAACCCTCGGCGAGCCGACCGACCTTGGCAAGCGGATCTACCAGGAGGCCCGCTCGCTCTACGACGACGCCGCGCAGGGCGGCCGGCCGGTTCGGCTGATCGGCGTGCGCAGCGAGGGTCTCAGCGGAGCCGTAGCGAGCCTTGGTCTGTGGGACGACGACGAGCACTGGCGCGAGGTCGAGGGTGCCGTTGATGCGATCGGGTCCCGCTTCGGCGCCGGCGCCGTGCGGCCAGCCACCCTGCTCGGCGAGACGCCGCGGCGACGCATGAGCGGCGGTGACGACTGAGCGCTTTGCGGGTTGAGCGCTCTGCGGGTCGAGCAGCCGCAGAGCGGCGTGTCGACACTCGCACAGAAACTCGATGAGGATTTCGACAGGCGCCTGCGGCGCTACTCAACCCGCGAGAAAGGTACCGTGGAACAAGTGAATGAGACGACGGCTTCGGGACCAGCGTTCCGTGCGACCGCCGCCGCCGACCACCTCTCCCCGGCCTTCCCGGAGCGTGCCCCACGCGGCACGGCCGACAAGCTCCGCGCCTGGCAGCAGGAGGCGCTCGACGCGTATTTCCTGCACGAACATCGCGACTTCCTGGTGTCCGCAACGCCGGGTGCGGGCAAGACGACATTCGCGCTTCGACTCGCGAGCGAGTTGCTGCGGCGCCGGGTCGTCGACCGAGTGACGGTGGTTGCGCCCACCGAGCACCTCAAGAATCAGTGGGCGGATGCTGCCCACCGCGCCGGCATCCGGCTCGATCCTAAGTTCAGCAACAAGCATGGTCGCGAGTCGCGACAGTTCCACGGCGTCGTCGTGACTTACGCACAGATCGCCGTGCGTGCCAGCGTGCATCGCGAACTCACCGAGTCGAAGCGCACCCTCGTAATCCTCGACGAGGTACACCACGGTGGCGACGCACTGAGCTGGGGAGACGCGATCCGGGAGGCATTCGGGGGAGCGACCCGGCGCCTCTCGCTGACTGGTACGCCCTTCCGCAGTGACACCGCGCCGATCCCCTTCGTGCAGTACCTCCGCAACGAGAAGGGGATCCGGCTTTCCCAAACCGACTACGCGTACGGCTACGGGCGAGCACTGCGTGACGGAGTCGTGCGACCGGTCATCTTCCTGTCGTACGCCGGATCGATGCGCTGGCGCACCCGCCAGGGGGAGGAATACGAGGCGACGCTCGGCCAGCCGGACACCAATGACGTGACGGCACAGGCCTGGCGCACCGCGCTCGCTCCCGACGGTGACTGGATTACCGCGGTTCTGGCCGCCGCGGATCGGCGCCTCACCGAGGTGCGCCAGTCGGTTCCGGATGCTGGCGGCCTCGTGATCGCAACCGATCAGGCCTCTGCGCGGGCGTACGCCACAATCCTCACCGGCCTGACTGGCCACGCCCCGACCGTCGTGCTCAGTGACGAGAAAGAGGCAAGCGACCGCATCCAGGCCTTCGCCGGCGGCACGCAGCGCTGGATGGTTGCGGTTCGAATGGTGTCGGAGGGCGTCGACGTGCCCCGGCTCTCCGTCGGGGTGTACGCCACAAGCGCCGCCACGCCGCTGTACTTCGCCCAGGCCATCGGACGGTTCGTACGGGCACGTCGGCGCGGCGAGTTGGCGTCGATCTTCGTGCCGAGCGTGCCGATCCTTTTGGCGCTCGCGTCCGAGATGGAACGCGAGCGCGACCACGCGCTGGACCGTGAGACACCCGACGACCAGTTGCTGAACGACGAGGAGTTGGAGCGTGCCGAGCAGTCAGACGCGGCATCCGCCGATCTCCTCGACGAGTACGAGTGGACGGCTTTGAGCTCAGTGGCGACCTTCGAGAAGGTGCTCTTCGACGGCGAGGAGTTCGGCTCGCTCGCAGAGCCAGGCAGCGCCGAGGAGTGGGACTTCATCGGGCTGCCGGGCCTCCTGGAGCCGGATCAGGTCAGCGAGCTGCTCAAGGCGAGGCAGCAGCGACAGGCGAGGCACGCCGGCGAGCGGCGCAAGGCCGCGATTACGAACCGAGATGTCGTCGCCGAACACATTGAAGCCGTTCCGCTTCACCGCACGCTGGCTGAGCAACGCAAGCTACTCAACAGCCTGGTCTCGATCCGGGCGAGGGGGTCGGGCCAGGCCCACGCCTTGGTGCACGCCGAAGTGCGCCGCGCCTGCGGAGGACCGGAAGTCGCCAAGGCGACCGTTACCCAACTGCAGTCACGGATTGACTGGCTGCGGGGCCGACTCGCGAGCTGATTCTTGGCGTGCAGGATGGAGCGAGCGGGTAGCGTTGAGACATGGCCGCCAGTACTACCGCATTCGCGTCGCTCACCGATCTCCAGGCGTCCTACGAGGCCCTGAAGTCCCGCAATCTGAAGCTGGATCTCACCCGCGGCAAGCCGTCGACCGCCCAGCTCGACCTGTCGAACGGGCTGCTCGATCTGGCGCTCTCCTCAGACCACAGCTCGGAGGACGGCGTGGACGTGCGTAACTACGGCGGAACGGACGGCCTCCCCGAGTTGCGTGCCATCTTCGGCGAGCTTCTCGGCAT
>JAYTXO010000373.1:0-2292 GCA_043742905.1 Microbacteriaceae bacterium
ACGCCGAGTTCGTCGAGGAGGGCCGTGAGCGCAAGAACGTGGTCGGTGGCGGTGTAACCCGACGACGGCCTGGGTGATCTTCCGAAGCCAAGCAGATCCGGCGCGATGAGCCGTCCGGTTCCTGCGAGACTGTCGTAGGCGGCTCCCCAGTAGGCGTTCGATCCGCCAAGGCCGTGAAGTAGCAACACACCAGCCGTACCGTCAGCGAGGCTGCGGGCATGCAATGCCCCGTCGTGCAACGCTCCCGCTCCGGCCGCCCACACGATGCGCCCGCGAACCCTTCGCGTGCGAGCACTCTGCGCTGCTCGGGCCATTGCAGCGACTCCGGCTACCGTGCCGAGGATCGGCGAAAGGGTTCGCCGCATTGATAGCTCGGGAAGATGATCAGTTGACGCATCGGTTGGCCTCTTACGCGACTCATGGCGCGATCGCGGGGCCAGATCGGCTGGGCTCGCTCTCCAAGAGTGACAGCGGACCACGCTCGTGTCATCGGGAACTACCACTGAGCGCCAGCGTGGTCTCCCGCAACATCCGAATACTACTACACTGTGTCGGTGCTGCCACGCACTGCGCACACGTCATGGGCGGCTTCAGCGGCAGCCACAACCCGAGCATGATGCACGGGACGTCGTGGGCTGAGCACAGCTGCCCAATGTAAAGCTGCGGGTCACTCCCCGGAGGGTTCCGCAGTCGCCCCGTTGCCATCTCCGTCGATCCTGCTCAACTTCATCAGTGTCGGCGCTGCGTTCAGATTCGCAACGCTCATGCTCCAGCACGGCTGGAGCTCCGACTCCAGGAACCTGTGAGGTCGGTTCGACGTGTGGTTGGATGTTGATTGATGGGTCTCAGCGAGGAATCTCCCAACCATTTATTGGTAGATGTCTCGGGGGAGGCACGAGCGATGGAAGAATCCCTTCACCCGCTGAGAACCCGCCGGTGCCCGCTACCCGGACACGGTTCCCTCCCGAGAAGGGGCTTGAAAGGAACGTTGCTCTCCCGCCCACCCTTCGGCGGGGCTCTCGGAGCATTGGTGTTCGGGTCGTTTTCCTTGGTGCCGTCGCTGCTGCCCCGCAGTTGGTTCGTCCAAGCGGTGGAGAGCGCGTTGTGCATCATGGTGGGCTACGGCATCGGCAATCTGCTGGGCTGGATCGCGCGGCTCGGATTGCGGCGCGTCGGTATCGCGCGGGGCGCACGATTTCGCCGCGTTGCGTGGTCGGTCTTCGTGGTTGTCGCGGCGGTCGCCGCGGTCGCAGGCATCGTGCAGTGGCGCTACTGGCAGAACGACCAGCACGACCTCCTCGGTTTGGTGCACGTCTCGACCCCGGCTGCGATTGGGGTCCTGCCGCTCGCGTCGGCGCTGGTGGTTGTCTTGGGCCTGGGTTGTCGCCTTTTCAGGTGGGAGGTCGCCAGGCTCGACCGATGGTTCGATCGACATGTATCGCGTTCGTTCGCGCTGTTGTGGACGGCGGTCATTGTGACTCTTGTCGTGCAGCTGCTGATGCAGCACGTCGTGTGGCACGGATTCACATCGTGGGCCAACAACGTCTACAGCGCTGCGGACAAAGGGACCGCTCCTGGGGTCGAGCAGCCCACGATGAGTAACGTATCCGGCAGTCCCTCCTCGCTCGTGCCCTGGGCGACGCTCGGTCTACAGGGCCGCAGCTTCGTCGCCGGCGCGACGACCACCATGGAACTCAGTCGGTTTCGCGGCGCGGCGGACAATGTTATCGCCCCGATCCGCGTGTATGTGGGGTCACGGTCGGCTGGCTCGCTCGACGGGGAGGCGGCGCTTGCGGTGCGAGAGCTGGAACGCACCGGCGCGTTCGACCGGGCGGTGCTCGTCGTGGCCACCGCGACCGGCACGGGTTGGATCGACCCCGACGCCGCCATGGCGATCGAGCAACTCTACGGCGGCGATACCGCGATCGTGAGCATGCAGTACTCGTACTTGCCGAGCTGGATCGCGTTTCTCATCGACCACAAGGCGTCGGCCCCGGCAGGGTCAGTGCTCTTCAATGCCGTTTCTCGGGAGCTCGCCCGACGACCAGTGGCATCACGACCGAAGCTGCTGGTCTTCGGCGAAAGCCTCGGCTCCTACGGCGCCGAATCAGCCTTTGCCGGGTTCGATGCCAGCACCTCGCTCGCGAACCTGTCCGCCCGTGCTGACGGCGCACTGTTCGCCGGGCCTGTCTCCAACAACATGATCTGGAGCAGGATCGTGCGCGAGCGGACGGCAGGGTCGCCAGCTTGGCGACCCGTCTTCGACGCCGGGGGAACGATCCGCGTGTTTAC
>JAYTXO010000374.1:0-2819 GCA_043742905.1 Microbacteriaceae bacterium
AAAACATAGAACTGCTCCTCGAGCGAGAGCGACCAGTAGTGCTGCACGACGGTCGCATCGTGCGAGGAGAGATAGTCGACAGAGCCGAGTGCCAGCGACCAGTTTTCGACATAGAAGGTGCTCGCGAGCACTTCGCGAAGCGAGTCGACGAGGCTCGACAGCGGCAGGATGAACAGGGTCGCGAGGGTCGCAAATACGAGCACTGTGATGGATGCCGGCAGCAGGCGTCGGATCCGCTTGGCCCAAAAGGCTGGCAGCGCGATCCGACCCGTGCGCTCAAGCTCGCGTGCGAGCTGACCGGTGATGAGGAAGCCCGAGATCACAAAAAAGATGTCAACGCCGATGAATCCGCCAGAGAGCCGCCCCGGCCAGAAGTGGTAGAGCACCACGAGGATCACGGCCACCGCCCGCAGCCCCTGCACGTGGGGCAAGAAGTGCTTCGGCGTGGGATTCGATTGCGCCGTGTTGCGCTCGCGTGTTGAAGGGGAGGACATCACAAGCGATGCTAACAGGCTGTGGTTTGGCGACCGGTCGGGCACGACGGTCGTTCACAGCGAACCGGTGGTGGCCACCGGTGACAACTCACTCCGGAGTTACCCCTTTGCGGATGCTGAGCGTGTCGTTGTCGGAGTCGAGGTCCACGATCACTATGTCGCCATCGCGGATCTCCCCGCTGAGCAGCGCCGTGGCGAGCTTGTCGTCGATCTCGTGCTGCATCAGCCGGCGCAGCGGTCGCGCACCGTAGATCGGGTCGTAGCCACGCTCGGCGAGCCAGCTGCGGGCATCCGGGGTGACCGCGAGGTCGAGCCGACGATCCTGGAGACGTCGGGTGAGCCGATCGATGTAGAGCTCGACGATCTGGGCCAGGTCGTCCTTCGACAGGGCACTGAAGATCACGATGTCATCGAGACGGTTCAGGAATTCCGGTTTAAAGGCCTGCCGCACCATCGCGTTGACGGCATCCTCTTTCGCATCCGCGCTGAGTGTCTGGTCCACCAGGTACTGACTGCCGAGATTGGAGGTGAGGATGATGATGACGTTGCGGAAGTCCACAGTGCGGCCCTGGCCATCGGTAAGCCGACCGTCGTCGAGCACCTGCAGCAGCACGTCGAAGACACCGCTGTGTGCCTTCTCCACCTCGTCGAGGAGCACGACCGAATAGGGGCGGCGACGCACCGCCTCGGTGAGCTGGCCACCCTGTTCGTAGCCGATGTACCCGGGAGGAGCACCGAGAAGGCGGGCGACCGAGTGCCGCTCGCTGTACTCGCTCATGTCGATACGCACCATTGCCTTTTCGTCGTCGAAGAGGAATTCGGCAAGCGCCTTGGCGAGCTCGGTCTTGCCGACCCCGGTGGGACCAAGGAAGAGGAACGAGCCGGTGGGTCGATCGGCGTCGGCGATTCCCGCGCGGGACCGGCGCACGGCATCCGCTACCGCCCGCACGGCGGGCTTCTGGCCGACCAGGCGCTTGCCGAGCTCGTTCTCGAGGGTGAGCAGCTTGTCGGTCTCGCCCTGCATCAGGCGACCGACCGGGATGCCGGTCCAGGCGGCCACGACGGCCGCGATGTCCTCCTCCGTCACCTGCTCGTTAACCATGCGGGGACCGGTGGTCTCCACGGATTCCGCCGCAGCGATATCGCGCTCAATCTTTTTGATCACCTCGTAGTCGAGCCGCGAGGCGTCTTCGTACCGGCCCTCTCGCATGGCGCGATCAAGCTCGATGCGCGCGTCGTTGAGGCGCATCCGCAGGTCTCCGACGCCCTGGAGGGAGGCTTTCTCCGCCGTCCAGCGTGCATTGAGCCCGTCGAGCTTCTTCTGCATCTCGGCCATCTCGTTGCGCAGCTTCTCCAGCCGCGCCTTCGAGGCCGCGTCTTTCTCCTTTTTGAGAGCGAGCTCTTCGAGCTTCATCCGATCGATTGCGCGCTTGAGCTGGTCTATCTCCACCGGGGATGAGTCGATCTCCATCTTGAGACGACTGGCCGCCTCATCCACGAGGTCGATGGCCTTATCCGGAAGCTGGCGTCCGCTGATGTAGCGGTTGCTGAGGGATGCCGCGGCCACGAGCGCGGTATCGGCGATCGCCACCTTATGGTGAGCCTCGTAACGCCCCTTGAGTCCCCGCAGGATGGCGATGGTGTCTTCGACCGATGGCTCGCCCACGAACACCTGCTGGAAGCGACGCTCGAGCGCGGCATCCTTCTCGATATATTCGCGGTATTCATCCAAGGTGGTGGCACCGATGAGTCGCAACTCACCGCGGGCCAGCATCGGCTTCAGCATGTTGGATGCCGCGACCGAGCCCTCCCCGCCGCCGGCACCGACGAGCGTGTGCAGCTCGTCGACGAAGGTGATGATCTCGCCGTCGGCGTCGTTGATCTCTTTCAGCACGGCCTTGAGCCGCTCCTCGAATTCTCCGCGGTACTTGGCGCCCGCCACGAGTGCGGCGAGGTCGAGGGAGACGAGCCTTTTGCCCTTGAGGGAATCGGCGACGTCGCCCGCGACGATGCGCTGCGCGAGCCCCTCGACCACGGCGGTCTTGCCGACGCCGGGCTCTCCGATGAGCACCGGGTTATTTTTGGTGCGGCGGGTGAGCACCTGGCTCACGCGGCGGATCTCGGCATCGCGACCGATCACCGGATCGAGCTTGCCGGTGCGTGCGATCGCCGTGAGATCGACGCCGTACTTCTCGAGAGCGGACTGCTGCTCGTCATCGGTGGCGGGAGCACCCTGGAGGTTAGCCATTTGCGTTACCTTTCCACGCGCGAATCGGAGGGACTCGCGTTATCTTCAGCGGTAATTGCGGTCACGCGTCGACGTGA
>JAYTXO010000375.1:0-3845 GCA_043742905.1 Microbacteriaceae bacterium
TCCATCACGAAACTCCCTGATCAATTTTCGAGCACAGTCGATCTGTACTTGACATTCGGGATGGATGCCGTGGCGGGCGGAGCGGATCGAATCGGGAGGAGACGATCAAAGTGCGGGTGCTGAACGGTGCGGTACGGCGGAACGGTGCGGTACTGCCGGATTGAGCGAGCTTCGGTAGATATTTCACCGGGTAAGTGGTGGGTTGCCACGATCATGGTGCTGTGTGGCGCACGAGCTGTAGACCCCAGAACAGGGAGCCCCCGTTCTGGGTAGCGGGTGATGGGCGGACGGGGCCGAGTACCTGTGCTAAGTTGCGGGATTTAACGCCAGCGAGCGCTGGATACCGTCCCCGAGTGGTCGGTGCCAAATCCCGTTCCGCCCAACCGCTAACGCGCGTCGGGGCTACGACCGATGGTGAGTAGTGACGTCGCTACTCGGGTACGTCACACTGGAGCGAGGACCGGGAAGTGCCGCTAATACAGGAAGTAGAGCAGATGGGTGCACAGGAACTTTCGACTCTCCTGTGGCGCGAGCGTGAGCTTCTCGAGATCCTTCTGTTCAAGCTCGAAGAGGAGAAGCTCCTTCTCACTGCAGGCAAGACGCGGTGGCTTCCTTTCGCGACCCGCGAGGTTGAGCAGGTGATCGAGCGACTTCGTGAGAACGGCATTGAGCGGGCGATGGAGCTGATCGCCGTGGAGCAGGAATGGGGCACGGGTGAAGACCCTTCGCTGCGGTCCGTGATCGCCGCCGCTCCCACCGAGGCCTGGCGCGACAACTTCACCGGGCACCTCATCGCCCTATCGGGACTTGCCGCGTCGATCGCGGAATTGCGGGATGCGAACGTCCAATATTTGCGCGCCGCCGCCCGTGTGACGCAGGAGACGCTGGCGACCATGTCGCCGGAAGCCGGCACGTATGACGCTCACGGCCAGGCTGCCGACGGGCCGCCGACAGCGCGTATCTTCGACGGGCGGCTGTAAGGCATGGCCAGCTCGTTCGGGGCCCTCAACACCGCATACACGGGCCTGGTCGCGGCTCGTCAGGGGCTGACGGTCGTCGGAGAGAACATCAGCAACTCCACGACCGTCGGCTACTCGCGCCAGTCCGTGATCACCTCGTCGATCACCCCCGCGTCGGAATCCGGCTTCGTCAATCCCCTTCTGGTCGGCGGCGGAGTCTCGGTGGACGGGGTCACCCGCGTTGACAGCGCCCTTGTCGACGCGCAGGTGCGCGTCACTTCAGCCTCAGACGGCTACGCCCGCGACACCGCAACTCAGCTGAGCACGATCGAGGGCGCGCTGAACGAACCGGGAGATAACGGGCTCTCCTCATCGCTGCAGGGTTTCTGGTCGGCGTGGCAGAACGTGTCGAACACGTCGACCTCGTCTGCGGCAGCCGTCGCCGTGATTTCCGCGGGGACCCGCGTGGCGGAGCAACTATCTGCCGGGTATTCCGCCGCTTCTCAGCAGTGGGCGGCGGTGCGTTCCAGCGTCGACACCAGCATCTCGAGCATCAACAGCGCAGCCGATCAGCTCGCGGTACTGAACGGCCAGATCCGCTCCATCGTGACGGCGGGCGGCAACGCCAACGGACTGATGGACCGCGTTGGCACGATCGCGCAGACGCTCGCTGGCCTGAGCGGAGTCACCATCCGGGGCAACGGCGACGGAACGGTCGACGCGTTGCTTGGCGGCAACCCGCTCGTGTCGGGCACCACTGTGCACGCGATTGCGGCATCCGGGTCGAGCACGCTGGCCGGGGCGTCAGCGTCGCCGCTGGCCATCGGATTCATCGACAATCCGATGGCGACGGTCGGGATCTCGGGCGGCACACTCGGTGCCGAACTTGCCGCTCTGTCCCCCGCAAACGCGAGCGGTACGGGCGGGGCGATCGCCGAGGCGGCGCAGACATACAACACGCTCGCGGCGACCGTCGCGAAGTCGGTGAACAGCATCATGCAGACCGGTGCGACCTCCGCGGGAACCATCAGCCTGTCGTTCTTCGCCTTCGACCCGGCGAAGCCAGCCGCCCTGGGCCTCAGCGTGATCCCGACGGATGCGACTGGGATCGCCTCGGCGACTCCAGGGGCGGGTGCCGCCAATGGCGACGTCGCGAACGCGATCGCCCGACTCGGCAGCTCGACCTCGGGTGTCGACAGCCAGTGGGAGAGCTTCGTCGTGCGCATCGGGTCGGCATCGAACGCTGCAAGTCGCCACGCGGCACTCACGTCGACGGGGTTAGCGACCGCCATATCGGCTCAGTCCTCGATCTCGGCAGTCGACACCGACCAGGAGACCACCAACATGCTTGCGTACCAGAACGCCTTCAGCGCGGCGGCGCGGGTGATGACTACCCTCAACGACATGCTCAATACGCTCATCAACAAGACCGGGTAGGTGCCATTCCATGATCACGCGTGTGACCGATCAGATGATCCTCGCCCACTCACAGGCGAACCTGCAGACACAGCTCCAGCAGCTGTCGGATCTGCAGGACCAGGCGTCGAGTCAAAGAGCCATCACCAAGCCGTCTGACAACCCGACTGGGATCGCGATGTCTCTCGCTCTTAAGCGACAGCAGGCGGTCAACGCCCAATACGCGGGCAATGCCCAAGACGCGAACAACTGGCTTACCGCGGTTAGCGCTGCGCTTGGATCCTCGGTCAACGCGCTGCAGAGCGTGCGATCACTCGTCGTGGGAGCGGGCGACCCAACCCTGTCGGCCACCGCCAAGGCATCCATCGTTTCGCAGCTGCGGGGGCTGAAGTCGGAGCTGCTCAGTCAAGCAAACACGAGTTATCTGGGCCGTCAGGTCTTCGCGGGCAACTCCGATGCGGGGGCCGCATTCGACCCGACGGGCGCATACACCGGCGCTCCGGGCTCCCCTGTGAGCCGCTCGATCGGCGCCACCTCGACGGTCGCGGTCAGCGGTGACGGCGCAGCGACCTACGGCACGGGTTCCGGCTCGGTGTTTGCGCTGATCGACAGCATCGTCGTCGGGATTCAATCGGGCACTGACGTGACCGGGCAACTCACCGCGATCGACTCTCGCATCTCCATCTTCTCGA
The DNA here is from genome assembly GCA_043742905.1 of Microbacteriaceae bacterium. GTDB lineage: Bacteria > Actinomycetota > Actinomycetes > Actinomycetales > Microbacteriaceae > Lysinimonas. The sequence continues at coordinate 3,068 of JAYTXO010000375.1, forward strand.
CTCAGCAGTCGGCGGTCGCGGCGAACTACAACCAGGTTCACGAGGCACAGGCGGCCTTGACCGCACAGGCAGCATCGCTCACCTCGCAGCGCTCCGACGTTGACGGGGTGGATCTCACCAAGACGCTGGTCGAGCTCTCGGCCCAGCAAAACGCGTACCAGGCCGCGCTCGGAGTTACCAGCAAAGCGCTGCAGCCGACGCTGATGTCGTTCCTGCGATGACGACCGCGCTGACCTTTGTCGAGTCCCCGCCCGGGTTCGCCCCCCTCGTCGACTTCACGCTCGACGACGTTGAAGGCGCGCGGGGGCTGCACACGCTGCGCTCGTCGGTTGCTCCCGATATCCGGCTGTTCGTACTCGAGGTGCCGGTGTATCTGCCCTGGTACGAACCGGCGTTCGATGACGAGAACTACGCTTCGCTCGGCGCTAGCGCCGACGAGACCGATGTGCTCGTGGTGGCGAGGATCTCCGACGGATCGCCGATTGTGAATCTGATGGCACCGCTTCTGGTGAACCGCGCCACCGGAGCTGCCCGGCAGGTCATCCTTGGTGACGAATGGCCGCTGGCGGCGTCTCTCGTGCAGCCGGACGCTACGGGGACCCCTCAGTCGTAGTTCCGGTGAATCAGGTGCGAAAGCACGATCGCGCTGCGGGTGTGATCCACGCTCGGCGCGATCCGCACCCGCTCCAGCGCATCCTCGAGCGACGGGATGTCGCGCGAGCGGATGTGCACCATGGCATCCGCCGAACCGGTGACGGTCGAAGCATCCACGACCTCT
>JAYTXO010000376.1:0-2814 GCA_043742905.1 Microbacteriaceae bacterium
CCACCGTACGTTCCGCGCTGCGACTCGGGGACATCCGGATGCAGCTCGGTGAGCCCCTTGACGTGCGCCTCGTAGATCACGGATTCGGCGAGCGGGGTCCGCGGGAAGCGGTCGCCACTCCAGTCGAAGAACGGGTTGATGACGACTCCGTGCATCGTGTGCTTCGCAGAGTCGTCGGTGTTGATCTGGTCAGGGTTGTCGAAGTCGTAAGAGAACAGCGCCTGTCCCCAGTGGATGTCGTCGCAAGTTGCCTTCGCGTAGGGGTCCAGCAGCAACTTGGCCGGGTTGCAGCGCAGTCCCTTGTCGGGATCCCAGGGTCCGGAGACGCGGTAGCCGTAGCGCTGGCCGGGCTGCACGCCCGGCAGGTAGCCGTGCCAGACGTAGCCGTCGACCTCGGTCAGTTCGAGCTTTGTTTCGTTGAGGTCTTCGTCGAAGAGACACAGTTCGACGGACTCGGCAGCCTCGCTGAAAAGAGCGAAGTTGGTGCCGTTACCGTCGAAGGTGGCACCGAGCGGGTAGGCGATTCCAGGCCACAGTTGCATGATCTCGACGGTAGCGGCTCGCTCGAATGGGCGGGCTGGGAGCGGCCATTGTCAGCGTTCACCCAGCTATTGCCAGGTCCTGCCCAGCTTCGGTGCGTGGTCGTCGAGAAGTGCGAGAGCACGACACAGCGACGGCATTTCGGCATCCTCGATACCCGGGTACCCGAGTCGATCCAATCGCAGGTGTCACAGCGCATGGGAGCATTCCGCTCAGGCCGCTAGCGTGTCAGGGTGACCGAGCCGATTCTCCGCCCGTACCGCGCCACCGATCTGGACGCGCTGGTCGCGGTCAACGACGGCGCCTCTCCCGCGGTGCCGATCACGCCGCGCGACGGGCTCGCCGCCTTGGTGGCCATGAGCACCGTCGCGGTCGTCGTCGAGTCCGGGGGCGAGCCAGCCGGCTTTGTCCTCGGGATGCCGCCGGACTTGGCCTACGAGAGCGAGAACTATCTCTACTTCAGCGTCCGCGCGCGCGAACTCGGTCGCTCCTTCGTTTACGTGGATCGCATCGTTTTGCTGCCAGCGCTGCAAAGTCGAGGCCTCGGTCCGCGGCTCTACGACGCGGTGTTCGAGGAAGCGCGTCGGGTCGGCGCCGCCGAGGTTTTGTGCGAGGTGAACGTCGAGCCCCCAAACCCAGGGTCCCTGGCCTTCCACACCCGACTGGGCTTCGTCGAGGTCGGTCGCCAAGAGACGCACGGCGGTGAAAACGTGGTGGCGCTGCTGGCGGCGCCGGTCGGTTGAGTGCGCCGACCCCTGAGCACCCCGAGTCCGCAGACTGGGTCAGCAGAACCCGGATGGGCTTAGCGGCTGAACACGTCGTTGAGCGTGACTGGCTGCAGCTGGCGATCCCGGATGAGCTGCATCAGTTGATCGAACACGTGTGTCACCGGGTCGAAGTTCGCGTGCCCAATCACGATGTGTTGCGCCAGGAACCAGGTCTCCGCAAACTGGACGACTTGCGCTTCGGTGATCCGGCCGGAGTCCGAGAGGGTGCCGTACCAGAGCACGGGCTGGCGGTAGCCGATGTCTGCCGCCGCGGCGTGCACGTGCGCGTCCAGGTAGCCGTACGGCGGTCGATAGTAGGGGGCGGCGTCCACTCCGAAGGTGTTCTTCAGGAAGTCGCCGCATCCCGAGAGCTCGGCCTGGATCGCGGCGGTCGACAGCTTGGTGAGGTTGGGATGCGAGACGGTGTGGTTGCCGAGCTGGATCTGCCCGTTCTCGACCAGGGGGCGCACGGCCGCGGCATTCTCGATCCATGACGGGAACTTTTGGGTGACGAAGAAAGTGAGCCGCATGCCGGTCTGGCGACAGAGCTCGGTGTAGGCAGCGACGGTCTCGCTACTCGCCCCGTCGTCAACGGTCAGAGCGATCAGGTTGCCAGCGCCGGGCAGGGCGTAGAGCGTGGCGCCGGGCAGCTTCACTTGGGTGAGTTGCGGTGGCTCGAAATAGGGCGGGAGAAGGCTCGCCTGTGGCCTCGGACGCGGCTGCGGTCGGGGAGCGCCGAGATCCCGTGGCAGCGAGGCTGGCCCGCCCGCCGCCTGGAACCCGCCAACCAACGCATCCCCCGTGAGCAGCGCTCCGGCACCAAGACCGAGGCCGAGCACGCCGAGTCCGACGCGTGTCAGGAAGCGGCGGCGGTCCATAAGGCTCCTCGGTGGATGGTGGCAAAATCATAGTGAGTGCACCGGAACGTCCGATGGACGACGGGCGAGTATCATCGAGAATGAAACACGGGAGTCCGGTGTGCCGGGCTGAGAGGGAGCTGATCCAAGCTTCGACCGTCGAACCTGATCCGGATCATGCTGGCGCAGGGAGGCAGATTCTCGAAACCCGTGCTGACTCGAATCCGAGAGGCACGTCATGTCTGAAACATCCACTGCTCGGCACCGCCCCAGCACCCGCGAGAAGATCGTCTGGCGGTGGCGTGTCGTCGATATCGTCGTCGCCGCCGTGATCGGCGTGGCGGCTGGCATCGTCTACTGGGCCTGGCAGTTCCCCGCGGCCGGCTTCGCCGCCGTTTTGCCGGGCGTGCAGAGCCTGGGCTACGGGCTCTGGCTGTTCGCCGGTGTGCTCGCCGCCCTGGTGATCCGCAAGCCGGGTGCCGCACTGTTCGCCGAGCTGGTCGCAGCCGTCGTCGAAGCGCTGGTCGGAAACTCCTGGGGCGGGCCCATCACCATCCTCTACGGCGTGGTTGAGGGGATCGGCGCCGAGCTGATCTTCGCCGTGTTCCTCTACGCGAACTGGCGGCTCTGGACCGCAGTCCTGGCGGGTG
>JAYTXO010000377.1:0-1615 GCA_043742905.1 Microbacteriaceae bacterium
GCGGTCGCGCTCGTCGACGTCGCTGGTGACGAGGTTGGCGGCGAGTGAGTCGGTGCGGGCGATGACGATCGTCGGTACGCCCGCGACGTCGGCCGCGAGCCGCGCAGCGTTGAGGGTGCGGATGTGCTGGCCGGTGGGAATCAACACCTTGCCGCCCATATGACCACATTTTTTTTCGCTCGCGAGCTGGTCTTCCCAGTGCACGCCAGCGGCTCCCGCGGCGATCATCGAGCTCATCAGCTCGTAGGCATTCAGCGGTCCGCCGAAGCCGGCTTCGGCATCCGCGACGATGGGGGCGAGCCATTCGGTCGTTCGATTACCTTCTGAGGTTTCAATCTGGTCGGCGCGCAGCAGCGCATTATTGATGCGTCGCACGACGCTCGGCACCGAGTTGGCTGGGTAGAGGCTCTGGTCGGGATAGGTCTGTCCGGAAAGATTTGCATCGGCCGCAACCTGCCAGCCGCTCAGGTATATGGCCTTGAGGCCGGCGCGCACCTGCTGAACAGCCTGGTTGCCGGTGAGGGCGCCGAGTGCTGGCACCCACTCCTCGGACTGGAGGAGGCTCCACAGCCGTTCCGATCCGCGACGGGCGAGGGTGTGCTCCTCCTGCACACTGCCGCGCAGCGCGATGACCGATTCGGCGGTGTAGTCCCGCTCGATCCCGTTCCAGCGAGCGTCGGTCTTCCACTGCGTCTCGAGCTCGGCGGCGGTCTGGTGCTGGTCACCCGGGTGGCTGGTCATCGCGTTCCTTACGTTGGTTGCGTAAACCCCACGATGCAGCCGATTCGGTTGCCCGGATCCACAATTGACGCCAGAAATTCTTCATTTCTTCTATTTACTGCAAGAAGTTGCCGTGGCATCCTGAACCCATGGGACCGCGGCCGTTCGACTCGCTCGAGGATGAAAACATGCTCGATTCACTCACCATCGGCCGACGCATCCGGCAACTGCGCACTTCCCGGCGGATGACCCTTGACGATATGGGAGTCGCGATCGGGCGGGCCGCCTCCCAGATGTCCGTGGTGGAGAACGGCAAACGCGAACTCAAACTCGGGGAACTGCAACGCTTCGCCCGTGCTCTCGACGTATCGATCGACCAGCTGCTGAGTTCCGAGCCGCCCACCGGCCGGGTGGCGCTCGAGATCGCTCTCGAACGCGTGCAGCGCGCACCGCTCTACGCTTCGCTCGGCCTGCCTCAGCTCGCGGTGCGGAAGGCGATGAGCGACGAGGCGATCGAGGCTATCCTCGGGCTTTACCGCGAGCTCGAGCGGGTGCACAGCGAGCGCGCGGCGACGCCGGAGGAGGCCCGGCGCGCCAACACCGAGCTGCGCAAGGCCATGCGACGACGCAACAATTACTTCGCCGAGCTCGAGGATGTGGCGCGGGGGCTGCTTGCGGCCGTCGGGCATACCGGTGGGCCGCTGTCCCAGCGGGTCGCAGCCGATCTCGGCGCCCACCTCGGCTTTGCGCTTCACTATGTCGCGGACCTGCCGGGATCCACACGCTCGATCACCGACCTCAATAACGGCCGGATCTACGTGCCACAGGGAGCAAGCGCGGACTCCGATCCGCGGTCAGTTGTCTTGCAGGCCCTCGCCAGCCACGTGCTCGGGCA
>JAYTXO010000378.1:0-3154 GCA_043742905.1 Microbacteriaceae bacterium
CGCGCTCTGGGGCACCGGGCTGCGAGGGTACATCGACTGGCTCTATCCGGCCGGCGGTGACTGGATGGACGAGCGCATCGGCGCCTACACCCGCGACGCCGAGCTGCTAGGCATCACGGCCAACCAGGCGCCAACCGGGCCGGGATCTCTGTTGCTCGCCGACGGTATCCGCTCGGCTGAAGAGGCGATGACCGCCCTGTTGCCCGCCGAAGTCGAGCAGGTCTACCTGCAGCACGATCTCTCGGTCGTCGCCCCCGGGCCGCTGACCCCGCGGGTGGATGCCCGGCTACGGTCGCTCGCCGACGTGGAGAGTCGTGCCCTGGCCTCCAGCTACCGCGTGTCAACCTCGAGCGTGAATCGCGCGATGGCCGCGGGTGAAACGGCGGAGTCGATCCTCGAGTTTCTCGGCAGTATCTCGCTCACGGGCATCCCGCAGCCTCTCGACTATCTCATCGGCGAGGCATCGAGCCGCTACGGACAGGTTCGGGTGGGCGCCGTCACCGACCCGCGTCCGGATGCCCGCAGCTACATCCGTTCGGACGATGCACTGCTCCTCGGCACGATCCTCGTCGACCAAAACCTGTCATCCCTCGGCTTCGAGCGCACTTCGGATACCCGCGCCGAGAGTCGCTTTGCCCTCGATGTGGTCTTCTGGTTGGTGAGCGATGCGCGCTACCCGGTGGCCGCGGAAGATGCGGGCGGCGAGATTGTGGCTTTGCGTCGCCAGCGCACCGCCCGGCCCACCCCCGCGAACGGACTGCACCCGATCGATGCCCTCATCGAACGTCTGCGCCTCGGCGCTGAGCCTGAAGGCGAAGAAACCGGTCACGCCTGGCTGATCCGCCAGCTGGATGCCGCGATCAAGGCCAAGGCACCCCTTACCGTGAGCGTGACAATGCCGAACGGCACGCTGGTGGACTACCAGCTCGAGCCGACGAGCGTGGCCGGCGGACGCCTGCGCGGTCGAGACAACCGCGCCGCCATCGAGCGCACCCTTCCGCTGTCACGAATCGCGGGCATCTCCCCGGCGAAGTAGGGCTTTCGCGGCTCGCGCAGGGTTCGCGGCGGCAGGGTTCGCGGCGGCAGGGTTCGCGGCGGCAGGGTTCGCGGCGGCAGAGACCGGCGTGGGGTTGGCGGCGCGGCAGAGACCGGCGTGGGGTTGGCGGCGCAGGGATCGTGTTCGCCGATCAGGAGATTCGACCGACGCTCCGCACGCGGGGGTCGGCACGTCCGGCGTGTCGCTGGTCCGTCCTGATCCGCGAACAGGATCGACCTTGCAAAGAGCGGGCGACGGCGTCAGCGTCCGCACACCCGCCCCTACGGATACCGCACACCCACCCTCACGGGCAACCGCCCGCCCACACGGGTGACCACCCACCGGCGTGACCTAGGCTAACGAGGTGGATGTGCTGTCTGGACCCCTGATCGTGCAGAGCGACCGTACCGTGTTGCTGGAGGTCGCGCATCCCGCCGCCGAGGATGCCCGCCACGACCTCGCCGTCTTCGCCGAACTTGAGCGCGCGCCCGAGCACATCCACACTTACCGCATCACCCGACTCGGCCTCTGGAACGCCCGCGCCGCCGGTCACACCGCCCAAAACATGCTCGACACCCTCGAGAAGTACTCCAAATTTTCGATTCCCCAGAGTGTGTCCATCGATATCGCCGAGACCGTGGGGCGTTATGGCCGGCTCGTCATCGAGCGTGACGAGCAGGGCACGCTCATCCTTCGGTCGAGCGATGCCGCTGTGCTGAGCGAGATTGTGCGGGCCAAGCGCATCGCCCCCCTGCTCTTTCTGCCTGACGACCAGCGCGGCAAAGGCCCCGAGATCGACCGGTACGAGATCCGGCCCTGGGCTCGTGGGCAGGTGAAGCAGGAGTTGGTCAAGCTCGGCTGGCCGGCCGAGGATCTTGCCGGATATACACCGGGCACGCCGCATCCGATCTCCCTCAACACCAGCGCATGGAACCTGCGGGAATACCAGAATCAGGCGATCTCGAGTTTTGTGGATGGCGGTTCTGGTGTCGTCGTGCTGCCCTGCGGCGCGGGCAAGACCCTCGTCGGCGCTGGGGCAATGGCCAGGGTCGAAACCACGACGCTGATTCTCGTGACGAACACCGTTTCCGCTCGGCAGTGGCGAGCAGAGCTGCTCAAGCGCACGACACTCACAGAGGATGAGATTGGCGAGTATTCCGGCCAGGTGAAAGAGGTGAAGCCGGTCACCATCGCGACTTACCAGATCCTCACGGCGAAGCGAAAAGGCGAGTACGCCCACCTCGCGCTGCTTGACGCCCTTGACTGGGGGCTCGTGATCTATGACGAGGTTCACCTGCTGCCAGCCCCAGTCTTCAAACTCACTGCCGAGCTGCAGGCCCGTCGCCGCCTTGGCCTGACCGCCACGCTCGTGCGCGAGGACGGTCGCGAGGGCGACGTCTTCAGCCTGATCGGTCCGAAACGGTTTGACGCACCCTGGAAGGAGATCGAGGCCCAGGGCTTCATCTCGCCTGCCTCGTGCTTCGAAGTGCGGATCGACCTGCCCGCGCAGGAGAGACTCGAGTACGCGGCATCCGCCGACGACGAGCGCTACCGACTCGCCGCAACAGCTCCGGCGAAGCTGCAGGTGGTGCGGGATCTCGTGAAAAAACACGCGGGCGAGCGCATCCTGGTTATCGGTCAATACCTCGACCAGATCGATACCCTCGCGGAAACCCTCGATGCCCCGAAACTCACCGGGTCCACTCCGATCGAGGAGCGCGAGCGGCTGTATCAGGCCTTTCGTGAGGGCGAAATCACTCTGCTCGTGGTCTCGAAGGTCGCAAACTTCTCGGTGGACCTGCCCGAGGCGACAGTGGCTATCCAGGTCTCCGGGAGCTTCGGGTCACGCCAGGAGGAGGCCCAGCGTCTCGGCAGGCTGCTGCGTCCGAAGGAGAGCGGTCTTCCCGCCAACTTTTACACGCTGGTCGCGCGCGACACCGTCGACCAGGACTTCGCGCAGAACCGCCAGCGCTTTCTCGCCGAGCAGGGTTACAGCTACACGATCCTCGACGGGGATGCGATCGCGGCCTGAGGACGCAGTCATGGATCAGGCCCGAAGGCACGGGGAAACCGCCGCGAGCAGGCAGCCCTTAGCAGGGCTGGTGGCCCCAGTCCTCG
>JAYTXO010000379.1:0-1600 GCA_043742905.1 Microbacteriaceae bacterium
AGGGCAGCGCCGCGCTCCACCGCATCCGGTGCGTACAGGAAGCCATCGGTGACCTCGCCCGGAAGCGCGAAGAAAATCGAGCCAGCGGTGACGAGCGCAGAGTTCGTCTGCGCTGACCCTCCCACGACGTCGTCGTCGGTCATACCGGGCGGCAGCAGGAGCGAACCTCCGAGCGCGTCTACCAACTCAGCCAGACTTAGCGGGATCATCCCCAGCCTGCCTCGTGCAGCGCCGCGCGTGCCTCGTCGCGAGCGGAATACGGCGTGCGCACGCCGCAGATGTCGCGGTAGTCCTGATGCCCGGGGCCCGCCCACAGGATGGAGTCGCCCTCCTGCGCGAGCGACACCGCCTTGCGGATCGCCATCTCGGGCGGGCTGACTTCGTAGGTCGCCTCAGGCTGGTGCTCGGCCAGCTTCGCACCCGCGATAAGGGTCTGACGGATCGAGGCCGGGTCCTCGAAGCGCGGGTGATGATCGGTAATCACGAGAATGTCGCTGCCCTCAGCCGCGACGCGCGCCATCTCGCTGCGCTTGGTCGAATCCCGGTCGCCGTCAGCGCCAAAGACCATGATCGTGCGGCCCGTGGTGAACTGCCGGACCGCCGCCAGGGTGTTCTCGAAAGCGTCGGGGCTGTGCCCGAAGTCGACGTAGACACGTGGTCCATGGTCGCCTGAGACCCGCTCGGTGCGCCCCGGCAAGTAGGCATGTATGCCGCCCTCGCCGGGCTCGTCACCCTCGTGACCGTTGAGAGCGGCGCCGATCGCCTCGAGCTCGAAGCCCGCCTCGACCAGCATGACGATTGCCAGTGCGGCGTTGGCGGCCATGTGCCAGCCGATCAGGGGCTCCCAGGTGATCAGCGAGCGGCCATCCGGTCCGGTCAGACGGAACTCGGTGTGCGCGGACGTCTCGTCGAGGATCTCGACGACCCAATCTGCGCTCTCGACGTCCTCGGGGGTGGCGTGACCCACTGTGGCGATCGTCGTGACTGGAATGCGGGATTCTGCGGAAACACGAGCTCCCCACGCAGTGTCGAGGCAGACGACGCCCCGCTTGCCACGCTCCGGATCGAAGAGAGTCAGCTTGGCCTGGAAGTACTCCTCCATGTCGAGGTAGTCGTCGAGGTGGTCGTGACTGAGGTTGGTGAATCCCACCACGTCGAAGAGCAGCCCGTCGACGCGGCGGCGAGAGAGCGCCTGAGCGCTGACCTCCACGGCGACGGCCCGCACGCCGGCCTCGCGCATTCGGGCGAGCAGCGCGTGCATCTCACTCGCCTCGGGGGTGGTCAGCCGGCTGACCACCGTGAGGTCACCAATGTGGCGCTCGGCGGTCGAGCTCAGCCAGGTGACCAATCCGAGCTGCCGCAAGATGGCTTCCAGCAGGTAGGAGGTGGAGGTCTTGCCGTTCGTCCCGGTCGTGCCGAACAGCAAAGCCGGCGACTCTGCGGTGCGGTACACCCAGGCCGACAGCTCGCCGAGCGCGCCGCGCGGATCGTCGACGATCACGATCGGGAGGCCGGAATCCGCGGCCAACTCGGCGCCCGCAGCATCCGTGACGAGAGCAACCGCGCCGCCCTGCTTGGCCTGAGCTGCGTAGCGCGCACC
>JAYTXO010000380.1:0-15538 GCA_043742905.1 Microbacteriaceae bacterium
TATAAGCCGCTGAACTGGATGAGCCCGCCCGCGACCTTCGTCGAAGATGACGTCGACGACGAGCGTGCCTCCGCTGGCGTCACGCAACTCTGGCGCGTCACCAACGCGAAGACGGCCGACCTGCTCGTCATCTCGATCCACGAAGTTCTGCATGACTCCGCGCACGATCTCGGAGTCGATCCGGGTTTACAGAAAGACGGCGTCGAGGCCGACCTCCAGCGCCTCCTGGCCGAGCAGATCGAGCTGCTGGGCGAGGGGCACACCCTGGTGCGCCGCGAGTACATGACCGCGATCGGGCCGGTCGACATCCTGGCTCGGGATGCTGCCGGGGCCAGCGTCGCCATCGAGATCAAGCGGCGCGGCGACATCGACGGGGTCGAGCAGCTCACCCGCTACCTCGAACTCATGAACCGCGATCCGCTGCTGGCACCCGTCACCGGCGTGTTCGCGGCCCAGGAGATCAAGCCTCAGGCGCGCACATTGGCGGCGGACCGCGGCATCCGGTGCCTGCTGCTCGACTACGACACCATGCGCGGGCTCGAGACCGAGCACTCACGGCTGTTCTAACGCCCGTAGGCTGGCGGCAAATGACCCGACTGCCGTCGACTGCCCAATACAGCGCCGTGCTGTTCGATCTCGACGGAACCATCGTCGACTCGGCCCCTGGCATCACCGCGACGCTCGCGTACACCTTTGCGCGGCTCAAGCTGCCGGTGCCAGGGCCCGCAGAGTTGCTGCGATGGGTGGGGCCGCCGATCCTCGACTCGTTCCGCGACTTCGCCGGCTTCGATGCCGAGCAGTCCCAGCGGGCGCTCGCGATCTACCGCGAGAAGTACCTCGCAGAGGGCGTGTATGACGCGAGCCTGTACCCGGGGGTGCGCGAGGTGCTGCACGCGATCCATGCGGCCGGAATCCCGCTCTCGCTCGCGACGTCCAAGCCCGAGACTCCGGCGCGGGCGGTCCTCGAGCACTTCAACCTGATCGAACCATTCGACCACCTCACCGGCGCCAGTGACGACGAAGTGCGCAGCGCCAAGAAGGATGTCGTCGAGGAGGCCCTGCGCCGCCTTGAGGCGGACGGCGCCAACCTCGAGACCGCGGTGCTGGTCGGCGATCGCCACCACGACGTGGAGGGCGCGGCTCACCACGGCGTCCCGACGATCTTCGTGACCTGGGGCTACGGTTCGCTCGCCGAGGCATCAGGCGCAATCGCGATCGTCGACACCCCCGAGCAACTGCTCGAGCAACTCGGGCTGTCGGAGCCGCCGGGCACGCCCGCCGCCTAGCGGGCGAGGCGCTCCACGGCGCCATCGAAGACCCTAGGTGCCACGCTGGCTACCGGCACGATGAGCCGGCGAGCGGGAGACATGGCAGCGCGCACAAGGGTCCCGGTGAGCCTGCGGAAGTCACGCGTCACTTCTCGCCAAGCCCGCTCGTAGCGCGCCGGATCCGCGAAAACCACGGCTTCGACGGCGGCGCGAGCCTGCCCCAACCCGATCCGGATGCCCTCCCCTGTGAGCGCATCGACATACCCCGACGAGTCCCCGACTAGCAACACCCGGCCGGCGGTGCGCGCCCGCGTGTTCTGGCGGAGTGGACCGGCGCCGCGCAGCTCCGTCGCGGGCTCGAGGCCACGAATGCGTTCGGCCAACTCGGGGCTGGCCGCGAGCGCGTCCTCGAAACGGACGAGCCGCCGAGCCAGCAGCGCGAGCCCGACCACCCCGTCAGCCGTCGGCGTCACATAAAGCTCGCCAAGCGGAGTCCAGTGCACCTCGATCAGGTCCGACCACGGCTCGATCGCATAGTGCCGCCGCAGGCCGTAGCGACGGCGGGCACTCGGCGTCTCACTGTGCAATCCCGTCACGCGCGCGACGGTCGAATGCAGGCCGTCGGCCGCGAGCAACCACTCGGCACGGACGCCGGCCGCTGTCACTCCCGTGGCGTCCTGCTCGACGGAGTCGACGCGATCTGTGACGAAGCGCACCCCGAGCTCCACGGCCCGCTCGTGCAGTGCGGCGTGCAGCGTCGTCCTCCGCACGCCGAGCGCGTTGCCCGCGAGGAAGTGGTGCTTTGCGCTGCGGTGCCCCTCGCGGTAGTCGATCCCGCGCAGCGGGAAACCGCGCGGGGACACGCCAAGTCGCGCGAGGGCGGGCAGCGCACCCGGCATCAGGCCTTCGCCGCACGCCTTGTCGATCGTTCCGGCTCGCGGTTCGACGATGACGGCATCGAGACCGGCCATTCTCGCCTCGATCGCTGACGCCAGACCGATCGGCCCGCCGCCGACGACGAGCACCTCTGTTTGCATCAGCTGCGGGCTCATGTGTGCACCCCCGTGCCGATTCGGGCGGCACCGGAGAGGGCACGATCCTCCGCGGGGATGCGGAAGACAATGAGTAGCACGGCGTTCAGAACCGTGAAGACGAGGGCGGTTATCCAGGCCGTATGCACGAGCGGGAGCGCGGCGCCCTCGAGCGTAACCACCAGGTAGTTCGGATGCGGCAGCCTAGTGAACCGGTACGGTCCCGATGTCACGAGCGGGAGTCCCGGCACCACGATGACCCGCGTATTCCACTGGTGACCGAGCGTTCGGATAATCCACCAGCGGGCCGCCTGTGAGGCGAGCGCGAGCGCGAGCATCGGCCATCCCAGCCACAGCAGGAAGGGCCGGTCGAGCAGCCAGACCTCGGCAAGTGCCCCCAGCAGCATGCCGATGTGGAGCGAAATCATCCAGGGCAGCTGCCCCCGATTCGTCTCGACGCCGCCGCGCGCGAAGGCCCAGCGCGCGTTCCGAGCGGAGACGAACATCTCTACGATCCTCTCGCCACCGGTGAGGAGCACGAAGATCGTGAACAGGACGACGCTCACCGGAGCGGCGTCAACACCCGTCTGAATCATGTGATCCATCATGCAGCCCAGCGCAACAGCACATACTCGCTCGTCACGCCCGGTCCGAGCGCGAACAGCACGCCATTTGTGCCGACCGGCTGGTGCATCATATCGGCGAGCACGTGCAGAACCGAGGCCGAGGAGAGATTGCCGACGGCGTCGAGGGAGCGCCAGCTGGCCTCCAACTCGGCGTGCTCGAGGTGCAGGCCGTGCTCGAACGCCTCGAGTACCCGCGGACCGCCGGCGTGCGCGATCCAGGCGCCCACGTCATCCGGAACCAACCCGTGTTCGGCCAGAAGACCCCGAACATCGCTGTCGATGTTCGCGTCGATCGTGTCAGCGACCGCGGCGGTCAGCATGATACGGAAACCGGTGCCGCCGATGTCCCAGCCGATGACGCCCGCGCTGTCGGGGTACAGCGTAGCCCGCGTGCCGAGGATCTCAGGGCCGGGCAACCCGAGCTCCGCGGCTCGACGCGCTCCGGCAACCACAACGGCCGCCGCGCCGTCACCGAACAAACCACTCGCCACGAAGTTCGCCACCGAGTCGTCGTCGCGCTGAAGGGTCAGCGAGCAGAGCTCCACCGAGACCAGCACAGCGATCTCGTCCGGATGCCCCAGCAAATAGTCGTGAACCCTCGCCAATCCCGCGGCCCCGGCCACGCAGCCGAGGCCGAAAGACGGCATCCGCTTGATGTTCTGCCGCAGGCCCAGCACGGGCACCAGTCGAGCGTCGATCGAGGGTGCCGCCATGCCGGTGACCGAGGTGAAGAGCAGGTAGTCGACCTGGTCGGCATCGAGTCCGCAGGACGCAAGCGCGGCCGTCACGGCGCGCGCTGCGAGCGCCGTGCCTTCGCTGATCCAGAGGTCGTTGGCCTGCTGAAAGGTGCGCAGATTCCTGTACTCCTCGAGGGGCAGCACGGTGTGCCGATGCCCGATGCCGCTCGCCGCGTGAAAGCGCGACATCACCGCGCGTTTGACCCGATCATCTGTGATGATGTCCGACAACTCGGCGGTGATCTCACTCTGCGAGTAAACGTTGTCCGGCAGCACGGGAGCGACCGCCAGGATTCGGGACATATTCGGAACGTAACACGCCCGCGCGCCTGACGCTGCCCTAGGGGAGGTGGCGTTCCTCCGGTCCGACGTACTCAGATAACGGACGAATCAGCGCGTTGCTCGCCACCTGCTCCATGACGTGCGCCGTCCAGCCCGTCACGCGCGCCGCGACGAACAGCGGCGTGAAGGTCAGAGTGTCGAAGCCGAGGAGGTTGTACGCGGGCCCGCTCGGATAGTCGAGGTTCGGCTTGATGTTCTTGCGCTCGTTCATCGCCGTCTGGAGGGTCTCGTAGAGGGCGAGCATGTCGTCCGCGTGGTGCTCCGTGATCAGCCGCCTCATGGCCGCCTCCATCGTGGGGACGCGCGAGTCGCCATTCTTGTAGACGCGGTGGCCGAATCCCATTATCTTGCGCTTCTCGAGCAGCGCCTGGTCGAGCCAGGACTCCGCCATATCTGCCGAGCCAATCTCGTCGAAGACGTGCATGACGGCCTCGTTCGCCCCGCCGTGCAGCGGGCCCTTCAGCGCGCCGATCGCCGCGACGACAGCCGAATGCAGGTCGCTGAGCGTGCTCGTCACGACGCGCGCTGTGAAAGTCGAGGCGTTGAAGGAGTGCTCGGCGTAGAGCACCATCGAGATACGAAAGACGTCGGCCGCAACGTCGCTCGGCTGCTCACCGAAGGTCATCCAGAGGAAGTTGCGCGAGTAGTCGAGGTCGCCACGCGGCTCGATCACATCTTGGCCACGCCGGCGGCGCTGGTCGTACGCGACCATGGCCGGCACGGCGGCAAACAGGCGCACCGCCTTGGCCAGGTTCGCCTCGGGCGAGCTGTCACCGGCCTGCGGGTCATTGGCGCCTAAGACGCTCACCGCGGTGCGGACAACATCCATCGGATGCGCCGTGGTTGTCGTGAGGTCGATGGCAGCTTTCACGGCCGGCGCGAGTACGCGCCCGGCCCGCTCGGCTTTCTCGAACTCGGCCAGCTCAGCCTCGGACGGCAACTCCCCGTGCCACAGCAACCATGCCACCTGCTCGAACGAGCACTTCGCGGCGAGCTCCTGCACCGGATAGCCGCGGTAGAGCAACGAGTTGGTGTCTGGGTTGACCTTCGAGACCGCCGTCACGTCGACGACGACTCCCGCCAGGCCTTTCTTAATCTCGATGGTGTCGCTCATGTTGCTCACGTCCTTATGTCTTGGGTGGGCGCAACTCAGTTGTCGCGATTGGTACTCAGATCGAAGGTGAAGATCCCATCGTCGAAGTTCGAGTATCCCGCGTAGTCGACGAGTTCGTACAGCCGCGCACGTGTCTGCATCTCGCCCACCTTCGAGGTGAGCGCGCCCTCAGCGATGATCGTGTCGAGCCCGCGCTCGGCCGCGCCCATCGCGAGCCGCAGCAGCGAGACCGGGAAAATGACGATGTTCACACCGACCTCCGCGAGCTGCTGCGTGGTGAACAGTTCACTCTTGCCGAACTCGGTCATGTTGGCCAAGATCGGCACGTCGACAGCGGAGCGGATCGCGGCAAACTCCTCGAGGGATGCCATCGCCTCAGGGAAGATCGCGTCGGCTCCGGCGTCCACAAGCTTCTTGGCGCGATCGACTGCCGCGGCCATCCCCTCCACCCCCCGAATGTCGGTGCGCGCCATGATCAGAAAGTTCGGATCGCGGCGCCCCGACACCGCCGCGCGGATGCGCTTCAGCGCGGTGTTCTCGTCGACGACCTCTTTGCCATCGAGGTGACCGCAGCGCTTCGGGTTGACCTGGTCCTCGATATGGAGGCCGGCGAGGCCGGCGTCCTCGATCAGCTGGACGGTGCGAGCCACGTTCATCGGCTCGCCAAACCCGGTGTCGGCGTCGACCAGGGCCGGGAGATCGGTGACCCGAGCTATCTGCCCGGCACGCTGCGACACCTCGGTGAGGGTGGTGAGGCCGATGTCGGGGAGCCCGAGGTCCGCGGCGAGCACGGCGCCGGAGACGTACACGCCCTCGAAGCCCTTGTTCTGGATCAGCTGGGCACTCAGCGGATTGAAGGCGCCCGGCATCCGGAGCAGCTTCCCGCTCGCAAGCGCTGCTCGGAAGTTCGCGCGCTTCTGGTGCGCGGGGATCTCGGTTTCCAACATCAGAACAGTCCCTTCGGCGGTGTCGGCAGGCCCGGCGCCCAGACGGTAAGGCCGCCGAGCTCGGAGGCCGTGAGCTCGGGCAGGCGCTGGGCCAGCGCGAGGAAGCGCTCAATCTCGCTGGCAGGGAGCACGCCCGCGGCGAGCGAGCGGAACTTGCCGATGTAGTCGTCGCGGGCGAAGGGCCGCGCACCGAGCGGGTGCGCGTCGGCCACGGCGATCTCGTCGACTACGGAGGATCCGTCAGCCAGCGTGATCTCGACGCGACCGCCGAAAGCCTTCTCGGCGGGGTCGTTTGAGTGGTAGCGGCGGGTCCATTCCGGATCCTCGACGGTCGTAACCTTCTGCCAGAGCGCAACCGTGTTGGGCCGGCTGGCACGCTCGGGGGTGTACGAGTCGACGTGGTGCCAGCTCCCGTCCTGCAGCGCGACGGTGAAGATGTACGGCACCGAGTGGTCGAGGGTCTCGCGGCTGGCCCTCGGGTCGAACTTCTGCGGGTCACCCGATCCGGACCCGATCACGAAGTGCGTGTGGTGGCTGGTGGCCAGCACGATCTTCTCGATGTTCGCGGGATCCTTCAGCTCCGGATGCTGCGCCCCGAGCTTGCGCGCCAGGTCGATCCAGGCCTGCGCCTGATACTCGGCCGAGTGCTCCTTCGTGTAGCTGTCGAGGATCGCACGCTTGGACTCGCCCGCCTCGGGCAGCGGCACCTCGTAGCGCCCAGATGGCCCGTCGAGCAGCCAGGCGATCACGCCATCCTCGCCCTCCCAGATCGGGGAGGGGCTGGTCTGGCCACGCATTGCTCGGTCGATCGCCTCGACCGCCATCTTCCCGGCGAAGGCCGGCGCGAAGGCCTTCCAGGTCGAGATCTCGCCTTTGCGCGACTGGCGGGTGGCGGTTGTGGTGTGTAGCGCCTGGCCGATCGCTTGGTAGATGGTCGCGATTGGCAGGCCGAGAAGCGTGCCGATCCCGGCCGCCGCGCTCGGCCCGAGGTGGGCGACGTGGTCGATCTTGTGGGCATGCAGGCTGATCGCCTTGACGAGATCGACCTGGATCTCGTAGCCGGTGGCGATCCCACGAACCAGCGCCGCCCCATCCAGCTGCTTGTGCTGGGCGACCGCGAGGATCGGCGGGATGTTGTCACCGGGGTGCGAGTACTCGGCGGCGAGGAAGGTGTCGTGAAAGTCGAGCTCGCGCACGGCGACCCCGTTCGCGAAGGCCGCCCACTCCGGGCTTGCGTGCACGGCCGAGCCGAAGACCGTCGCGCCGGGGAGGTACGGGTGGTCCTCGGCCTGGCCGCGTGCAGCAACCACGGGAGCACGGCTCAGCGAAGCCGTCGCGACCGCGGCGTTGTCGATCACGCGGTTGATGATCATCTCGGTGACCGCGGGGGTGACCGCGACTCGGTCGGCGGCGACCTCGGCGATCTTCCAAGCCAGCTGCTGATCGCGGGGCAGGCTCTCGTCGCTGCGGTGCATCCGCAGGGCGTGATTCTTCATGTTCAGGCGCCTTCCTGGCCAGTGGGGGGGTCGTTCGCGAGTGCGTTCCGGTGCTCGTGCTCGTGCTCGGGGGCGGGCTTGGCGCGGCGCTCAGCACGGTCCTCAGCACGGTCGTGCAGGGTCGCGATGATTGTCGTGAGCGAGCCGCGCAGGTGCACTGCTGTGGCGGATGCCGCGAGATCGGCATCCCCGTCGCGCACCGCCTCGCAGATCAGCCGGTGCTCGGCAGCAGCGCGCAGTAGGCGCTCGGGATTGTCCTGGGCGAGACGGCGAGCGCGGGAGACCTGCACGCGCACGCTCTCGAGCGCGGATCGCATCGCCGGGTTGGCGACTGCGTTATCCATGGCGTCGTCGAAACGGGCGACGAGCGCGTAGTACGCCGCAGTGCCCCCGTCGGCAAGCGTCTCGGTGGCATGGCCGAAGTTGTCGACCAGCTCCTGAAAGACCGCGGGATCACGACGCCGGGCCGCCAGCCTCGCGGCCTGCTGCTCGAGCGCCCCCCGCACTTCGAACTGCTGCACGACGCTCTCGACCGAGATATCGGGAACAACACCAGTGCGGCCGCGGCTTGTATCCACGAGACCCTGGAGCGCCAGGCGGGCGAGAGCGGCACGCAACGGCGTGCGGGAGATGCCGAGACGCAACGCGAGTTCGGTCTCGCTCAGCGCGGTGCCGGGTGCGATCTGCCAGTTCAGGATGTCGTCGCGGAGCGTCTCGTACGCTCGATCACTGGCCAGCACACGCCGATGTTACGCCCGCGTGTGTCTTTCTGTATACAGAACAAGCAAAAATCGCTCCAAATACCACTGGTTAGGCTTTTTTTGTATCCAAAACGAGTCACGCCGCCGCGAAAGTACGGGTAACTTCGTACTCTGGCGACTCGGACGAAAGCCGGGTCAGCACTCGCATCCGATGGCGCCAGAGGATGCGTAGTCCGATGTCGCCGCGCGGGGTCCGGTCAGTTCGTCGACGCCACGCACGACCGGCCCGTTGTGGGCGACGACCGGGAGCCCCTCCCGTGCCCAGTGCTCGAAGCCGCCGATCAGCTCGCGCACCCCGTAGCCGAGCCGACTGAACTGGAGTGCCGCGTTCGTTGAGCCGTTGCATCCGGGGCCCCAGCAATAGACCACCACCGGGGTGTCATGGGGGATTTCGGATGCCGCGCGCTCAACGATCTCGGCGGTGGGGAGGTGAATCGCGCCGACGGCCCGGCCCTGCTGCCAGGCCGCGAGCCCGCGGGTGTCGACCAGGACGAAACGCTCACCGGCTGCCTGGGCCGCCGCGACATCCGATGCATCGGTCTCGTAGCGGAGCTTCGCGGCGAAGTGCTCAATGGCGGCCTCGCGGGCGCGCGGGCCAACGGCAGTGGCTTCGGATGCGGTGACGGTCATGCCCGAAGGGTAGTCGGGCGCCTGCCCCCCAGCCGAGCGCGTCACGGCCATCGAGCAGCAAGTCCCTGCCAAGCCCCGCATGGCAGCGGCGGGGCGATCCGCTCGCAAGAGTCGCCCGCGCCCGGTGGTTTCCAGCCGATCTCGACCGCTACGAACGTATGCTGACGCCATGTCCGAGCCCGCTGCGCCGCGCGACGCGTCAATGGGCGCATCGACAGGTGCGCCCATGGGCGCGCCACCGGACGCGACGCGCACGCAGTCGCCCGTCTGGCGCCGCCGCCTTCGCGGCTGGCTCCCGTCCGCATTTGCGGGACTCGCCGCGGTGATCCTGGGCCTCGGCGCATCGGAACTCGTGGCCGCGGTCGTCGCGCCGTCGGCGAGTCCGGTGCTGGTTGTCGGCTCGCTGATGATCGATCTCGCGCCTGGCTGGGCCAAGGAGACCGCGATCGCGCTCTTCGGCACCGGCGACAAGGTCGCGCTGCTCACCGGTCTCGGCATCGTGCTCTCACTCGTCGCCGCCACCGCCGGCGTGCTCGAACGAGGGAAGCCGCCGATCGGGCGTGTGATCATCGGCGCGGCCGGGGTGTTCGGGGTCGGCGCCGCGATCACCCGCAACGGCTCCGCGGCGTTCGACATCATCCCAGCCGCGGTCGCGACCGTCGTCGCACTCATCACCCTCGGCATTCTGCTGCGGGCCATGGACGAGCCGGTCCGTCCGCGGCCGATCAACCCGGCGAGCCTTCGTTCTGCGGGCCTGCGCTCGACCAGCGGTCGGCAGCCGAACACCGTCGAGCTGGCACAGGCCGCCGAGGCCCAGCGACGTGAGTCCGCGCGATTCACCCGCCGCAAGTTCCTCGGCCTCACTAGCGCGGCCGTTGCCCTCGGCGCCATGACTGCCGTTGGCGGCTATGCGCTACAAGCCGGCGCCCGCGCCGCGGCCGCAGCCCGCGCGGCCCTGAAGCTCCCGGCCCCCGCGGTGAAGGCCGCCGCCGTTTCCCCCGGCGCCGAACTCGGGGTCTCCGGGATGCCCCCGGTTGTCGTGAAAAACGGAGACTTTTACCGCATCGACACCGCGCTGCAGATCCCGCAGCTCGACCCCACCCAGTGGGAACTCAAGATCACCGGCATGGTGAAAACCCCGCTCACCATCACCTTCGCCGAGCTGCTGGCCCTACCGCTCGAGGAGAGCTACACCACCCTCATGTGCGTGTCGAACGAGGTCGGCGGATCGCTCATTGGCAACGCGAAATGGCTCGGCTACCCGATCCGTCACCTACTTGCGAGGGCCGAACCGACATCCGGCGCCGACATGGTGTTGTCACGCAGTTCTGACGGCTTTACCGCCAGTACCCCGCTCACGGTGCTGCAGGAAGACAGCCGCAACGCGATCCTGGCAGTCGGCATGAATGATGTGCCGCTTCCCCCCGAGCACGGCTACCCGGTGCGGATGGTGGTGCCCGGCCTCTACGGCTACGTCTCGGCGACGAAGTGGGTCACCGAACTCGAGGTGACCCAGTTCTCGAAGCGCTCGGCGTACTGGACGCAGCGAGGCTGGAGCGCGCGCGGTCCGGTGAAGGTGGAATCCAAGATCAACGTCCCGCAGCAGGGCACTACGGTGAAGGCCGGGAGCGTCACCGTGGCGGGTGTGGCGTGGCATCAGCACACCGGTATCCAGAAGGTCGAGGTGCAAGTCGACAACGGCGCCTGGACCGAGACCGAGCTGGCGACCGCGATCTCTGTCGATACCTGGGTGCAGTGGAAGTACGTCTGGCAGGCCCGATCGGGACAGCACACGCTCCGGGTTCGGGCCACGAGCGCCGACGGCGAAGTGCAGACCTCCGTGATCGCCGGCACGGTGCCGGATGGCGCGACCGGCTACCACCAGATCCAAGTGCAGGTGGGTTAGCTGCACGTTAAGGAAGGGAAGGGTGCCAAAACGGCGCCCCAGAGTGTGCGCGAGGCGGGACTTGAACCCGCACGCCCTTGCGAGCACTGGCACCTGAAGCCAGCGTGTCTGCCATTTCACCACTCGCGCGCTGTCGTCCGCCTGAGCGGTCAACTCAGCGAGAGTACCATCCCGGCGTGGGCAGGTCACGCGACGGGATCCGTCGCTGCCCGGAGCTTGGCCGACTAGCATCGTGATGTTCTTCCCGCGTCTGTTCGGAGCGCGGTGTCCGTTTCGAGAGGTGGTCCCCGTGGGGATTCTCGACAACTTCGAGAAGGGCCTGGAGCGCGTCGTCAACGGCGCGTTCGCCAGGACCTTCAAGAGTGGTCTGCAGCCCCTTGAGGTCACGGCCGCCCTGCGGCGCGAACTCGACACCAAGGCGGCGGTGGTCTCGCGCGATCGCATCCTGGTCCCTAATGACTTCGTCGTGCACCTCGCCCCCGGTGACTATCTCCGGATGACGGAGCTCGGCCCCGCATTGATCGACGAGCTCACGCAGCTGGTGCAGCGTCACGCGACGGCGCAGCACTACGCATTCGCCGGCGGAATCGCAATTCGACTGCAGCGAGACCCGAGTCTCTCGGAAGGGGTCCTGCGGATCGACTCGGTCAATCTCAAGGGCGAAGTCACCTGGACCCCGGTGCTCGAGATCGACGGCAAGCGCTACCCAATCACGAAGTCGCGCACCATCATCGGCCGCGGATCGGATGCCGACATCACGATCGACGACACCGGCACGTCCCGGCAGCACGTCGAGATCCTGTGGGACGGGAAGCGCGGCCAGGTCAACGACCTCGGCTCCACCAACGGCAGCAGACTCAACGGGGAGCGCGTCACTCAGGCCCCGCTCCCGCCGGATTCGGTCATCGAGATCGGGCGCACTCGGATCGCGTTCCGCGTGCTCGCGCAGGCGGCATCCGTCGACCAGGTCCCCGGGCTCCGCACCAGGCCCGGCACCGGGCCTGGTAAGGGCGGTCGGCCGTGAGCGAACTGACCCTGCTGGTCCTGCGGATCGTATTCCTGATCCTGCTCTGGTTTTTCGTGTTCGTGATCGTCTACTCGTTGCGCTCAGACCTATTCGGCCAGCGGGCGCGCAAGCTCCCCGCCGCGGCGGGCGTGGTGGGCGCCTCGTTCCCTGCTGCAGTGCCCGTGCCGGTCTCGACGAGCTCAACAACCGCTGCGGTCTCAACCACCCCGACGGTCTCAACCACCGCGACGAGCTCACGGCGCACCCCGCAGCCCGACGCCAACACCCCCCGTCGGCTCGTCATCACCTCGGGTCCGCGGGCCGGCCTGGAAGTCGAATTGCCCCCCGAACAGTTGACGATCGGACGGTCGAGCGAGTCTGGCCTTGTCATCCGCGACGACTACACATCGACGCACCACGCGCGCCTAATGCTCTGGAACGACCAGTGGGTCGTGCAAGACCTAGACTCAACGAATGGCACGTTCCTCGGGGGATCGCGCGTGATGCTCCCCACCCCGGTGCCGCCCGGAACGCCGGTCACCATCGGCACGACTAGCTTCGAGCTTCGGCGGTAATCGGGTGGCCACGACCCCGACGAGCGCGGCCGTTTCGCACGTCGGCAAGATCCGGAGTAACAACCAGGACTCCGGCTACGCGGGTGTGCACCTCTTCGTCGTCGCCGACGGTATGGGCGGGCATGCCGGCGGGGACGTCGCCTCGGCCATCGCCGCAAAACGCATCGCTGACGCTGATGCCGAATATCCCTCGGTGCGCGACGCCGAGTTCGCGCTTCAACAGGCCCTGGTCGCCGCAAACTCCATCCTTGCCGAGACCGTCTTCGAGCACAGTGAGTTGACCGGCATGGGCACGACCGTCAGTGGCATCCTGCGTGTTGGCGACCAGCTCGCCCTCGCGCACATCGGCGACTCGCGCGTCTATCGCTTCCGTGACGGCGAGCTCACCCAGATCACTGCCGACCACACCTTCGTTCAACGGCTCGTGGACTCGGGCCGCATCACCCCCGAGGAAGCGGCCGTGCACCCCCGTCGCTCCGTGCTGATGCGCGTGCTGGGAGATGTCGACGCCGCCCCGGAGATCGATACCGCGATCTTCGACACCAAGCCTGGCGATCGTTGGATGCTGTGCTCCGACGGTCTGTCCAGCTACGTCGCCGACGACAAGATGGCAACCATCCTCGCCACGGTCCGCACGGCGCAGGGTGCTGCCGACCGCCTGGTCAAGGAGAGCCTCGACCACGGGGCGCCCGACAATGTGACCGTCGTGCTGGTCGATATCGACGACAGCGTAGGAAGCTCAGGCATCGCGCCGACCTTCGTGGGGTCGGCCGCGGTTCCGCTGAGCTTCGAGAGCGATTCCACCCGGCGCCCGATTCGCCTGCCCACCCTGCTGCTGCATCCGCTCAAGTCCACGCCACCGGAGGACAGCCACTTCGAGCCGGAGGGTGAGGGCTATCTCGAGGCGCTCATCGAGGAGGATCGCAAACGCGCCCGCCGACGCCGGATCATCTGGCTGGTTGTGCTCGGACTCGCCGTGGCGGCGCTGGTGGGCGGCGCGTTCGCCGCTTACAGCTACACCCAGTCCAAGTACTACGTGGGCGAGAACAATGGCAACGTCGCGATCTTCCGTGGCGTGCAGCAGAATATCGGCCCGATATCCCTGTCGACCGTGTACCAGTCGACAGCGATCACGGTCGGCTCCCTGCCCGCTTTCCAGCAGAAGAGCGTCGAGACCACCATCCCCGCCGACAGCCTCCGCGACGCGCTCAACATCGTCGACCGATTGTCCACGGCGGCGGGAAACTGACCATGGCCGTCATTGACGCCGGACCCCGCTCCACATTCACCAGCAGCATTCGGATCAAGCTGCGTACCCCAGCGCGCCGCCGCAACCTCGAACTGGTGCTGCTGATCGGGGCGCTGGTGCTCGCGGGTGGCGCCACGGTGCTCGTCGAACTCGGCGCCCTCGGGCGGATCGGTGGCACACTCCTGGCGCTGGAGGCTGGCCTCGCCATCCTGATTCTGCTCGGACATGTCGCCGAGCGAGTTGTCGCGCGCGAAGCCGATCCCTTCGTCTTCCCGATCGCGGTACTGCTCAACGGCATCGGCATCGCCGAGATCTCCCGCATCGACATTGCCAAGGGCCTGAACGGCTGGGGGGCTGCCGGCGTCCGTCAGATCGTCTGGACGGGCATCGCGATCATCGTCGCCTTCGCGGTGCTCATTCTCATCCGCAATCACCGCGTGCTGCAGCGCTACCGCTACATCGCGATGTTCAGCGCGATCGTGCTGCTGCTCCTGCCTGCGTTGCCAGGCATCGGCCGCACCATCTCGGGTGCCCGGGTCTGGATCGCCATCGGCCCGCTCTCGTTCCAACCCGGTGAGCTCGCCAAGATCGCGCTTGCCGTGTTCTTTGCCGGATACCTGGTGACCGCGCGCGACTCGCTCGCAATGGTCGGACGCACCTTTCTCGGGATGCGCTTCCCGCGGGTGCGGGACCTCGGCCCGATCCTTGTCATCTGGGTACTTGCGATGGCCGTCATCGTCTTCCAGCACGACCTCGGAACTGCACTCCTCTACTTCGGCCTGTTCCTGGTCATGATCTACATCGCCACCGGGAGGCTCAGCTGGGTGCTCCTGGGGCTGCTCCTATTCGCCGGCGGTGCGTTCGTCGCCAGCAGGAGCCTGAGCTACGTGGCCGGTCGCTTCAACTCCTGGCTCGACGCCTTCAACCCAGCCCTCTATGAGAAATCGGGTGGCAGCTACCAACTGGTGCAGGGCCTGTTTGGCCTCGCGGATGGCGGCCTGGTCGGCACCGGGCTCGGGCAGGGTCGCCCCAGCATCGTCCCGCTGGCCGAAAGCGACTACATCATCGCCAGCCTCGGCGAGGAGCTCGGGCTGATCGGCCTGTTCGCGATCCTCGGCCTCTACCTGCTGTTCATCTCGCGCGGATTCCGAATCGGGTTTACCGGACAGGACGACTTTGGGAGGCTGCTCGGCGTCGGGCTCTCGTTCGTCGTTGCGTTGCAGGTCTTCATCGTCATCGGGGGCGTCACGCGCGTGATTCCGCTCACCGGGCTGACGACCCCCTTCCTCGCCGCCGGAGGTTCATCGCTGGTCGCGAACTGGATCATCGTGGCCTTGCTGCTGCGCCTCTCCGACTCGGTGCGCAGTCAGCCGCAGTGGATCGTCGACACGGCTCCCATTCAGGTCGCCGGGTCGTCGAACGGAGGCGGTGCCGCGTGAATAAGGAGCTCCGCCGGGTCAGCATCGTCGTGCTGATCATGTTTCTGGCCCTGTTCGGGTCGACCACCGCGATCCAGGTGTTCCAGCAAGACAACCTCAAGGCAGACGGACGCAACGTGCGCACGCTCTACGCGAGTTCCTCGGCCGAGCGCGGCAGCATCTTGGTCGCCGGTCAGTCAATCGCGACCTCAGTCGCGGCCTCCGACCAGTACAAGTATCAGCGGCAATACACGAACGGCGAGCTGTACTCGGCGGTAACGGGCTATTTCAGCCTCAATCAGGGAAATACCGGCCTCGAGAACTCTCTCAACGACTATCTGAGCGGAACGGCGAACGACCAGTTTCTAGCGCAGCTGAATGCGATCCTCACCGGGCAGAACCCGAAGGGCGCTTCGGTCGAGACCACGATTA
>JAYTXO010000381.1:0-11441 GCA_043742905.1 Microbacteriaceae bacterium
GCCGCGTTCGTTCGGAACGTTGGGGGGACCGCACCCTCGACCTCGACATCATCGACTTCGCGGGGATCTCGAGCAGCAGCGAGCGGCTCACACTGCCGCATCCCCGCGCCTTCGAACGCGATTTTGTGCTCAGACCCTGGCTCGAGGTCGACCCAGACGCTGAACTGCCGGGGCACGGGTCAGTCGCGGCCCTCGTGGCCGGCTTGGAGGGCACCAGATGACACGCAGTAGTCCCGGGCCGCTGATTGCGCTCGCCGTCATCGGGACGGTCGTCGGCTTCCTTCTGCAGATCGGCCTCGCCGCTGCGAGCCTGCCGAAGCTGCGCGTCGAGTACACCTTCGCGGCGACGATCGCGTTGATCGCTCTCGTGATTGTGATTCTTGCGGTGCCGGTATACCGGGCGACTCACGGCGCGCTGCGGCATCCTATCGACGCCTTCTACGCGACGCGGGTGGTCGCGCTGGCGAAGGCCTCGAGTCTCGCTGGCGCCCTGCTAGTCGGCCTCGGCCTCGGGCTCGCGTTCGACCTGCTGATTCGTTCCAGCACGACGACGGGTGACCTGGTGGCTCGCGATCTGGCCTCGCTCGGTGCTGCGATCCTGTTGCTCGCCGCGGGTCTGGTTGCCGAGTTCCTGTGCCGGGTTCCCCCGAACGATGACGATGACGATCACCCCGATCGTGGTCCCGAACACGTGCATCTGTAAGCGTCGGTAGCGTGGATCCCGTGAACACCCCCGAGACCGATCCTGCGGTCACCGATTCCGCGCGTCTCGAACCCGTTCCGGGCCCCTGGAAGCGCGTGTCGCCCCGCTTCGTCTGGGTGGACCTGGCCGGCAGCGCAATCGGTACTGTCGTGCTCACCGCGGTGAGCTCCATCCCGTTCTGGTTGAGCGGGGTGGTCGGGCTGCTCGCGATCTCCGCGGTGATCTTTGTGGTCGGCGGCGTCATTGCCGCCTTCACGCCGCGCCGCGTGCGATCGATCGGCTACCAGTTGCGCGCCGACGACTTCCTCGTGCGGCGCGGGATCATGTTCCAGCGCTTCGCGGCGGTTCCCTACGGCCGGATGCAGCTGGTCGACATCAATCGCGGCCCCCTGGACCGCGTGCTGGGGCTGGCCGAGCTGAAACTAGTGACCGCGGCATCCGCCAGCCATGTGGCTGTGCCGGGGCTGCCGCTGGCCGACGCCGAGGAGCTGCGTGACCGTCTCGTGGAGCTGGCGGAGAGTCGCCGGGCCGGACTGTGAGCGTCCCGCAAGAATATGGCGCGGCCGGCCGCCGTTTCGGTGGTGGCGTTGAGAACCTCGCGGATGGCGAGTGGCACCGGCTGCACCCCGCGACGCCACTGCTGCGCGGCGGATTCGCTTTCGTCGCGATTATCGGGTTTCTGATCGCGAACCTGCGCGAGCGGATCCTCAACCTTGTGGTCGGCAGCCAGCCAGGCGGGTCGCAGGGTGACCCGGTCGAGCTGATCGTGCGCCAGGGATTGATCCCGATCGCCCTGCTGGTGGTGCTTGCGGTGCTGATCGTGGTGGTGGCGATCTTCTGGTTGTCGTGGCGGGTGCACACCTTCCGCATCACCGACGAGTTGGTGGAGGTGCGCAGCGGCGTGCTTTTTCGCACGAATCGTCGGGGCCGGCTCGACCGCATCCAGGGCATCAACGTCGGGCGGCCGCTGTTCGCTCGGCTGTTCGGTGCGGCGCGACTCGACATCAACGTGGCTGGCCACGAGGCGAATGTGCAGCTGGCCTACCTCTCCGGCCGCAATGCCGACGCACTGCGGAGCGTGATCCTTCAGCTCGCTTCCGGCACCCGCGACGCCGAGGCACGGGCTCGCGCGGTCGCGGCAACCGCCCCCGAACACGACGGCACTCTTGCCGGCATCATGACGCAGCGGGCCCGCGAGTTCATCGCCGCCGAGCGGGACCCGAATCTCGCGCCGCCGAGCTCGGTCGTGACGATGCATCCCGGTCGCCTGCTCGGCTCGACTGTGCTGCACGACCGCACGGTCGTCTTCGTACTGCTGCTGGTCGCGGGCATCGTCCTGGCCAGCGCGGCGCATCTCTTCGCCGTGCTCTTCGGCATCGTCCCGCTGCTGTTCGGTGTGGGATCGCAGATCGTCCGACGGTTCTCGCGCTCGCTGCGCTACTCGATCGCTGGGACACCTGACGGTGTTCGAGTCGGCTACGGCATCCTCTCGATGAACAACGAGACACTGCCACCCGGCCGCATCCATTCGATAGAGATCCAGCAACCGTTGCTCTGGCGTCCGTTCGACTGGTGGGAAGTGCGGATTAATCTGGCCGCGCACTCCGACCGGCAGGAAGGCGGACGTCGCACCAGCACGATCCTCCCTGTGGGCAACCGCAGCGACGTCTTCAAGGTGCTGGCCCTGGTCTTCCCCGAGATCGTCGACGACGGCGTGCGTGCGCACCTCGAAGCGGGGCTAGCCGGCGCGAGGCCGGGCGACGGCTTCGTCACCTCGCCGCGGCGGGCGGTGGTGCTGCGCTGGTTCTCCTGGCGTCGCAACGGCTTCGCCCTCGAGCCCGAGGCCGTGCTCCTGCGTCGCGGTGCGATCTGGCGCTCGCTCGTGCTGGTGCCGACGGCGCGCATGCAGAGCCTGTCACTGCACCAGGGTCCGTTGCTCAGGATGCTGCGCCTCGTCGACGTCCACGTGCACACCGTCACGGGACCGATCCACGCGAGGCTCGGGGCCTTGGATACCGCCGACGGCGCCAAGTTCTTTCGTGAGGTCGAGGCCAGCGGAGTCGCCGCCGCCGATCGCAGCCATCGCTGGCGTCAGGCGAGCTCGTGAGCGACGTTGACGGGAGCCGCCATCGTGACGGTCGCCTCGGCATCGGGATCATCGGCGCGGGCCGCGTCGGCCCGGTGCTCGGTGCCGCGCTCGGTGGCGCCGGGCACGCGATCGTCGGGATCGCGACGCTCTCGGAGTCTGGCCGTGACCGTGCCGACGCCCTCCTGCCTGGCGTTCCAGTGCTCTCGATCCCCGATGTGCTCGAACGAAGCGAGCTGGTCATCCTGGCTGTGCCGGAGTCGGAGCTCGCGTCGCTCGTGTCCGGGTTGGCTGCGACCGGCGCTTGGCAGGCAGGGCAGCTCGTGGCTCACACCGCACCGGGGCTCGGGATCGGGGTGCTGGCGCCCGCTGTGGCGGCGGGCGTTATTCCGCTCGCGATCCATCCGGCCATGGATTTCACCGGCACCAGCATCGACCTCGTGCGTCTGCGCGAGAGCTGGTGCGTTGTGACCGCGCCGACGCCGGTGTTGCCGATCGCACAGGCGCTCGTAGTCGAGATGGGATCCGAGCCGATCGTAGTGGCCGAGGCCGATCGAGCCGCGTACGCGGAGGCGATCGAGACCGCGCGCGGCTTCTCCGCGGCGATCGTCGGTCAGGCCGCCGGAATGCTGCGCGAGATCGGCGTCGAGAGCCCCGGCCGCCTGCTCGGTCCTCTCGTGCGCTCGAGTGTCGAGAACGCGCTTGCGGGCGCGGATTCGGACCTCCCGCTCCCCAGTACGATCGACCTGGCGCCGTTCGCGGAGGACGGTGCCGAGGAGGAATTGTGACCAGACCCGTCGTGGTCGAGACCATCGCCGCCCTCCGTCAGGAACTCGCAGCTCGCACCGCAGCCGGTGGCACCGCAGCCGGTGGCGCTGCTCGCCGCGGCACCGTCGCGCTGGTCCCGACGATGGGCGCCTTGCATGACGGGCACCTTGCGCTGGTAGAGCGCGCGAGAGAAGTCGCAGAGACGGTCGTCGTGTCGATTTTTGTGAATCCGCTGCAGTTCGGACCCGACGAGGATCTGGACAAGTACCCGCGGGACCTCGAGGGCGATCTCGAAACCCTGGATCCGCTCGACGTGGCGTTCGTGTTTGCCCCGACGGCATCCGAGATGTATCCGCATGGCGCCGCGCAGGTCAAAGTGACCGGCGGCGACGTGGCCGATCTCTTCGAGGGACGCACGAGGCCTGGGCACTTCGAAGGAGTCCTGACCGTGGTGTCGAAGCTGCTCAACATCGCGCGTCCCGACTTCGTGCTGTTCGGCCAGAAGGATGCTCAGCAGGTCTTCCTGGTCCGTCAGCTGGTCGAAGACCTGAACTTCGCCACCCAGGTCGAGATCGTCGAAACCGTGCGCGCGGACGACGGACTCGCCCTCAGCAGCCGCAACCGCTACCTCAACGGCGACGAGCGTCGCGCCGCCGTCGCGATCAGCCGCGCGCTCGAGGCGGCAACATCAGGCGCCGATCGCGGCATCGACGCCGTACTGGCAGCGGCGCAGTCGGTTTTCATGGATGAGCGTCTGGTTAAGCTTGAGTACTTGAAGATCGTGATTCCCCAGACCTTCCTGCCCGTCGATGACGGCTACCGGGGCCCTGCGCGCGTGTTGATCGCCGCGCGAGTGGGTTCGGCTCGCCTCATCGACAATGACGCCATCTACCTGAACTGAGCTGCGCATGAGCGACAATCCGCCCGTCGAGACCAGCCCCGAAGCGACCGCCGAAGATGTTGCCGAGCAGAAGCTCGTGCGTCTCGCCAAGCGCGAGCGTCTGATTGCTGAGGGCGGCGAGGCGTATCCGGTTTCGCTTCCGATCACGACGACGATCCCCGAGGTGCGCGCTCAGTATGGTGAGCTCGTCGCGGATGACGTCACGGGGGTCACCGTCGGTGTGGCGGGCCGCGTCGTCTTCAGCCGCAACACCGGCAAGCTCTGCTTCGCCGCGCTGCAGGCCGGGAGCGGGGAGCGCATCCAAGCCATGGTCTCGCTTGCCGAGGTGGGGGAGGAGTCGATCCAGCGCTGGAAAGAGCTTGTCGACCTGGGCGATCACGTCTACGTGTGCGGCGAGGTCATCTCGTCGCGGCGGGGTGAGCTGAGCATCCTGGTCAAGGACTGGGCGATCGCGGCCAAGGCGATCCTGCCACTGCCGAACCTCTACAGCGAGTTGAGTGATGAGACCCGAGTGCGTCAGCGCTACCTCGACCTCATCACCCGCGAGCAGGCGCGCGTCACCGTGCGCGCACGCGCCGCCGCCGTTGCCTCACTTCGCGCCACCTTCTCCGGCCATGGCTACCTCGAAGTCGAGACGCCGATGCTGCAGACCATCCACGGCGGTGCAAGCGCGCGTCCGTTTGTGACGCATTCGAACGCCTTCGACACCGAGCTTTTTCTGCGCATCGCACCCGAACTGTTCCTGAAGCGCGCCGTCGTCGGCGGAATCGAGCGGGTCTACGAGATCAACCGCAACTTCCGCAACGAGGGCGCAGACTCCACGCACAGCCCCGAGTTTGCGATGCTCGAGGCCTACCAGGCCTACGGCGACTACGAGCAGATGGCGGATCTAACGCAGCAGCTGATCCAGGATGCCGCGATGGCGGTCGCAGGCTCGCATGTCGTGACATGGGCTGACGGCACCGAGTACGACTTGGGCGGCCAGTGGGATCGCCTCAGCATGTACGAGTCGCTCAGCGAGGCTGCCGGGGTCTCCGTGACGACCGCGACGACCGTGGCCGAGCTCGCCGTGATCGCCGGGGCGAACGGCGTCGAGGTGGCACTGGCTACCCACGGCAAATACGTCGAGGAGCTCTGGGAGCATTTCGTGAAGGGCGGCCTCGTGCGCCCGACCTTCGTCATGGACTTCCCGGTCGACACCAGCCCGCTGGTGCGTGACCACCGATCGATCCCGGGCGCGGTTGAGAAGTGGGACCTCTACATCCGCGGATTCGAACTGGCTACTGGCTACTCGGAGCTCGTCGACCCCGTCATTCAGCGCGAACGCTTCCTCGAGCAGGCGGCCCAGGGTGCGCGCGGCGACGACGAGGCGATGCGCCTGGATGAGGAGTTCCTGCGGGCACTTGAGCACGGCATGCCCCCGAGCGGCGGCATGGGGATGGGAATCGACAGACTGCTCATGGCGCTGACCGGCCTCGGCATCCGGGAGACGATCCTGTTTCCCCTGGTGAAGTGATGAGCAACCTCGAACCAGGCGGCCCGGAAAAAAAGCCGAACCAGACCCTGATCCGCATCGTAATCTGGGTGGTCGTGGGCGGCATCGGGCTGTATCTCGTCATCTCGGGGATCGCCGGCATCCTCGCGAAGGGCTAGCGATGGACCGGCGCACCTCGCGGATTGTCGCCATCGGTGGCCTGATCGTGATCCTGATCGCGATCGCGATCACCTTCGCCGTCAATCCCCACTGACAATCCCCACTGCCAACACTCACCAACGGGCGCGTAGCCTGTTCCCATGCCGACGGACTTCTTGGGTGGGATCATCTGGTCGGTCGCGCCCACGATCGTCATCGGCCTGATCTTCTGGTTCATCATGTGGTCCGTGATCCACTCCGATCGCAACGAGCGCAAGGTCTACGCGAAGGTCGAGGCGGAGGAGCGTGCACGTTACATCGCGAACTCGCCCGTAGAACCGGGCGGTTCCCCAACCATCCCGAAGGCTGCTCCGCCCTTATCCTGAACGGGTCCTGGCTGAGCGCCGCCTCGACTCCTCGGTTTCGGCGCCACGCACCTCGCCGAAACCCTAACCCCGTGGATTCGCCAGATGCTGCCGGGTCAGTTCGTCGAGTTGCTCGTCGCTGAGATCATCGAACTTCTTTTCCTCGCGCTTCTCGGAGCGCGTCCAGCGGACGAACAGCAGCACGAGGATCGGCACGTCCGCGATCTCGGCGATGAACCACAGTGCGTCGCCCGCCAGGTGCTGATCGTGCAGCGGATTCGGCCACCAGCTCGCCGCGCTGGCAATGGTCGGCCCAATCACCGGGGCGTGGTCGAGGATCGCGTCGTTCAGCCGCAGCACGATCCCCGGCACCGCATCGATCACCAGCTCGACGAACGCCAACAGGAACTCGATCGTGATGAACAGGCTGGTGCGACCGCCGGCGTTCTCCACGATCGGCAGCACCATCACCAGCCCCAGCAGCGGGATGACGATGCCCATCGCCGCATTCAGGGCGGGGGTGCCGCGCAGCAGCCAGGCCACCGGCGTCAGGAACAGGCAGAACACCAGGGCCGAAAAGATGGTCGCGAAGATCGCGTTGCCGAACAACTTGAGCACGCGGGTGGTCAGCATCCGCTCAAGCCGGATGACGCCACTCTCGCCGAGCGACACCCGAAGCAACCCGATCGGCCTGCCCGCGCTGACACACGCGGGGACCGCGAACAGCAGCAGCGCGATCCGGGTCGTGAAAGCCCAGCGCAGCTCATGGCTATACGCCCCGAGGAAGCCGAACTCGACCACCGCGAACGACCCGAGCCCGAGCCCGACGAACGCGAGCGTGACCCGCAGCGGCCACCGGATGCCCCGGATCCGAGCGCGTCGAACCCCGGCCAGGTACATCCCGGCGGCCAACACGATCACCGCGAGCGCGACAGGATCGAGTCGCCAGGTGGCGAGGAAGACGGGGATGGACGGCGTGGGGGCTCCCGAGGTAAGCGATGCAGACGTTCCGGATGCTACGCCTGCGCCCTGTGGGTGGATCCGGTGCCCGCCGTCGGCGTCGGGAATGCCGGGTGAACGTGCGGATCTGGGCCGTGCCGCCGCCCGTGCCCGGAACCCCGCCGCGCGGACGCACCCGGCACCCTGCCGCGCGCCGCCGCGCGCCCTGCCCTGTCCCCCGCCGTGCGCCGCCCGGCGCCCTGCCCGGCACCTCCGGAGGCAACTCAGGAAGAACGGGACCGTTTGGTCAGAGTCGGCCCGAAATCCGGGATTGTTCCTGATTTACCTCCGCGGTGTGCAGTTGCGGTTGCGGTTGCGGTTGCAGTTGCAGTTGCAGTTGCAGTTGCAGTTGCAGTTGCCGTTGCGGTTGCGGTTGCGGTTGCCGTGCCGCCGCCGCTCGCCGCGCGTCCCACCCTCCTGCCAGAGATTCAGAATGCATGCCCGATCGGGACACCATTTCGGGTTGGGGACAGCGGCATCCTGAATCTCGCACGCCGCTCTGCCTCAGATGCGGAGATTACTTCGGGTCAGGCCTGGGCGACCAGCAGCTCGCCGACCTCGCAGTCGAGGGCCTCGCAGATCGCTGTCAGCGTCGAGAACCGGATGGCGCGCGCCCGGTCGTTCTTCAGCACCGAGAGGTTCACGATGCTGACCCCGACGAGCTCGCTCAAGCGCGTGAGGGTCATGCCCCTCGCCTCCAGCAGTTCGTCGAGCCGGCAGTGGATGCGACCGGCGTCGTCGTCGGAGCCTCCTGCGGGTGCCATCAGACCAGTCCTTCGGTGTGGCGCTGCAGACGTTCGCCCGCACGGAAAACGGCGGCGCTCGCCGTGAGACCCAGACCGAGCAGTGGCGGCAGTAGCGGCAGGAACGGAGTCTGCAGGGCGAAGTACGCGGGGGCGGGCCAGCCGAGGTCGGCAATCGTCGTCCCCGGGCCGCTGATGCGGGCAGAGCCCAGGGCCGTGACGAACAGGGCGTCCCGGCCGGCGCTCCACTCGCCCCGCTGCTGGAGCACGGCCGATATCGTCCCGCCGACCGCGATGGCGACCGCAACGACCGTCACCGAGCGGGCCGCTGCTGGCACGAAAGGCTCGCCCCGGAGGGCGGCTGCCGCGATCTGAGCCAAAGCGACGGCGATCACGATGGAGACGGCGGCGACCGAGAGTGTCGCGCCGATGAGCAAAACGCGGGTCGGTACGCCGAGGCCGGTGAGGGTCAGAGTAGCTCGGTCTACCCCGCCATCGGTCACGGTTGCCGTCGGTCCGGTCTCGAACATGACGCCGGATGGACGAAGGAGGCGATGCACCAGCAGCAGTACCGACACCACACTCGGACCGCCAGCGATCAAAGGAATGACGGTGAAGGCCGTCACGATTACGCTCAGAACTGCATACACGACGCCACCCACGCGGACGGCGCGCAGCACGAACGGACCGCGCAACCTGGCTAGGGCTAACGGGGCGCCGACCATTGCGAACGCCCCCACAAGGAGCAGAACCAGACCGAACCCGCCCATCAGACGAGGCCTTGGAGGTCGCGCTGAAGGCGCTCGCCGCGGCGGAACAATTCACCGACCACCGCCAGCACGACGCCGACGATCCAGGGGAGCATGTCAAATCTGAAGCCGATCAACACGGGGTGGTGCAGGCCGAGTTGATCGATCGCGATGTTCGTCCCGAGATCGACGAGG
The DNA here is from genome assembly GCA_043742905.1 of Microbacteriaceae bacterium. Taxonomy (GTDB): domain Bacteria; phylum Actinomycetota; class Actinomycetes; order Actinomycetales; family Microbacteriaceae; genus Lysinimonas. Next base: position 9,143 of record JAYTXO010000381.1, read on the forward strand.
AAGTGCCCTGCGCTCGGGATGATGATGAGCACTAGCGCGCAGAACCGAGTCAGCCGCGTGAGCGACCGGGTAAACGGGGCCGAGTCGCGGAGGATGCCGCGGCATAGCCACGCAACGGCCAGCGCGATCGCCACGGTTGCGAGGGCACCCAGCAGGTTGCCGCCGGCGAGCAGTGCCCGCGCTCCGGCGTCGAGTCCGCGCACCTGGAGGTCCGCCCCGTCATAGCGGCCAGACACCCCAGGGAGGCGACCCAGCGCACCGAGCGGGGCATCGGCATCCACACTCAGGTGAACGGACTCGGCGGTCAGCGTTCGGAGCGCATCGAAAGCGCCGAGCAGCAGGAAGACAGCCGCGAAGCACAGTGCCACGATGCTCACGCCGAACACGGCGATTCTGTCGGGCTTGTCCAGGGTCGGGCGAGTGCTGGCGGTGGTCATGAAGTGCTCCTTATCGATGATCGTTAACATATCGATGATCGATAAGGACCGCAACGGGAGCTTGCCGGCACGAACGGGGGGCGGGCCCAGCATCCCGCCCAGAGCGAACACGGGACTATCCGCGCGCCCCCGTGGTTATTGTCGATATATCGGAGCCCACCCTGCTCGGTTCCGGAGGAGCCAAAAGACATGTTCGAACGCTTTACGGATCGAGCCCGCCGGGTCGTCGTCCTCGCCCAAGAAGAGGCGAAGATGCTCAACCACAATTACATCGGCACGGAGCACATCCTGCTCGGCCTCATCCACGAGGGGGAGGGTGTCGCTGCGAAGGCCCTCGAGTCCCTCGGGATCTCGCTGGACGCAGTCCGCGAGCAGGTCCAAGACATCATCGGCCAGGGTCAGCAGCAGCCGACCGGCCACATTCCGTTCACTCCGCGCGCCAAGAAGGTGCTCGAACTGAGCCTGCGCGAAGCGCTGCAACTCGGCCACAGCTACATCGGCACCGAGCACATTCTGCTTGGCCTGATCCGCGAGGGCGAAGGTGTCGCCGCACAGGTGCTGGTCAAGCTGGGGGCCGACCTGAACCGCGTGCGCCAGCAGGTCATCCAGCTGCTCAGCGGCTACCAGGGCAAGGAGCAGGTCGCCGTCGGCGGCAACGACGCGACCCCCGATAAGGGCTCGCAGATTCTCGACCAGTTCGGCCGCAACCTCACGCAGGCCGCTCGCGAGGGCAAGCTCGACCCGGTGATCGGGCGCGAGAAGGAAATGGAGCGGGTCATGCAGATCCTCTCCCGCCGTTCGAAGAACAACCCGGTGCTGATCGGCGAACCCGGCGTCGGCAAGACTGCCGTCGTCGAGGGTCTCGCCCAGGCGATCGTGCGTGGCGACGTGCCCGAGACGCTGAAGGACAAGCAGCTCTACACGCTTGACCTCGGCTCGCTGATCGCCGGTTCCCGCTACCGCGGTGACTTCGAAGAACGCCTGAAGAAGGTGACCAAGGAGATCCGCACCCGCGGCGACATCATCACCTTCATCGACGAGATCCACACCCTCGTCGGCGCCGGTGCCGCGGAGGGCGCGATCGACGCGGCCAGCATCCTGAAGCCGCTACTTGCCCGCGGTGAACTTCAGACCATCGGAGCGACGACGATCGACGAGTATCGCAAGCACTTCGAGAAGGATGCCGCGCTCGAGCGCCGCTTCCAGCCGGTGCAGGTTCACGAGCCCACGCTGCCGCAGACCATCAACATCCTCAAGGGGCTCCGCGACAGGTACGAGGCGTTCCACAAGGTGTCGATCACGGACGGCGCGATCGTCGCCGCGGCGAACCTGTCCGACCGCTACGTGAGCGACCGTTTCCTGCCAGACAAGGCCATTGACCTTATCGACGAGGCGGGAGCCCGCCTGCGCCTGTCGATCCTGTCGGCTCCGCCGGAGCTGCGAGAGTTCGACGACAAGATTGCCGGAGTCCGCGCCAACAAGGAAGCCGCCATCGAAGACCAGGACTTCGAAAAGGCTGCCAGCCTGCGCGACGAGGAGAAGAAGCTGCTCGGCGAGCGGCTCCGCCTCGAGAAGCAGTGGCGTGCCGGGGATGTCGCGGCATCCGGGACCGTGGATGAGGGCGTCATCGCCGAGGTGTTGGCGAACGCCACCGGCATCCCGGTCTTCAAGCTCACCGAGGAGGAGAGCTCGCGCCTCATCTTCATGGAGAAGTCCCTGCACGAGCGCGTCATCGGTCAGGAGGAGGCCATCTCGGTGCTCTCCAAGACGATCCGTCGCACGCGTGCCGGTCTGAAGGATCCGAAGCGTCCCTCCGGCTCGTTCATTTTCGCCGGTCCCACAGGTGTCGGAAAGACGGAGCT
>JAYTXO010000382.1:0-2116 GCA_043742905.1 Microbacteriaceae bacterium
CCGCCAGGAGGTCGGCGGGATGGATGCCGGACAGCGAGCCGCCCGGCTTGCCCTTACCCGATCCGGTGCGGATGGCGTCGACGATGACTGCGGTCTGCGATGACACAGCTCGATGCATGGCTCGATGCTACGTCGCACGCCGACGTCCGCGCCAAGATCCGACGATTACGTCTCGGCTTCGCTGGTGACCTCTCGGCTTCGCTGGTCACGAAACGCCCCGTGTACCGTCGCCGCTACGGGTCGGTTGCGACCGTTGAACCTGCGAGGCGACGGGGGTAGGGGGGCGGCGCGGGGGCGGCGGTCAGAACTGCCACGGGTACGGACCCCAGTCGGGCGCCCGCTTCTCGAGAAACGCATCGCGGCCCTCCACCGCTTCGTCGGTTCCGTAGGCGAGCCGCGTCGCCTCGCCCACCAGCACCTGCTGTCCGGCAAGACCGTCGTCGACCGCATTGAGCGAGAACTTCAGCATCCGGATCGAGGTCGGCGACTTGCCCATGATCGTGTCGGCCCACTCCAGCGCGACTTTCTCGAGTTCTGCGTGTGGGACGACCGCGTTGATCGCGCCCATCTCGTATGCGCGCTGGGCGCTGTATTCCTGGCCGAGGAAGAAGATCTCGCGGGCGAACTTCTGCCCGACCTGGCGGGCCAGCAGCGCGCTGCCGTAACCGCCGTCGAAGGAGCCGACATCGGCATCCGTCTGCTTGAAGCGGCCGTGCTCGGCGCTCGCGATCGTGAGGTCGCAGACGACGTGGAGGGAGTGTCCGCCGCCAGCGGCCCAGCCCGGGACGACCGCGATGACGACCTTGGGCATGGTGCGGATCAACCGCTGCACCTCCAAGATATGCAGGCGGCCGGTCGCAGCGCTCCCGTCGTCGTACCGGTAGCCGTCGCGGCCCCTGATGCGCTGGTCGCCTCCCGAGCAGAAGGCCCAGCCACCGTCCTTCGGGCTCGGCCCGTTGCCGGTGAGCAACACGACGCCGATGTGAACGTTCTGCCGCGCGTCGTCGAGCGCGCGATACAGCTCGTCGACCGTCTGCGGGCGGAAGGCGTTGCGCACCTCGGGGCGGTTGAAGGCGATACGCGCGATGCGACCGGTGACGTCGTGGTGGTAGCTGAGGTCGGTGAGCTCGGTGAAGCCCTCGACCCCGGTCCAGCGGCTGGGGTCGAAGAGCTCGGAAACCTGGATCACTCTGTCACCGTATCCGGCGCCAGGTGAACGCGGGTGACTCACGCGCGAGGAAGGCCGCCGCGCCGATGGCCGCCTCGTCGCTCGCCGCAACCTCGGCATCCCAGAAGTCGACTCGCTCGGCGAGCAGCGCATCGGCGGAGTCACCATCCGCGATCAGGTCGATCAGCTCCTTGCTGGCCTGCTGGGTGAGCCGCGAGCGACCGGCGACCGCGTCCACGAAGGGTGCTATCTCCTCCCAGAAATGCTCGGCGGGAAGAAGGCGCGAGACCATTCCCCAGCGTGCGGCGGTCTCGGCATCCACCAGTTCGCCGCTCAGGATCAGGTGCTTGGCGACCGCGGGACCGGCCAGTTGCACGAGCCGCCGCACGCCCGACAGCGGATACAGGATGCCCAGGCGCGCGGGTGTGACGCCGAACATCGAGCGGTCGGAGGCGATCCGGATGTCGCAGGCGCCCGCGAGCTCCCACCCGCCGCCCACGCAGTAGCCATCAATCGCGGCGATCGTCGGCTTCGGAAAGCTGGCCAGCGCGGTCTCGCCCGCGGTGACGTGGCCACCGGCGCCGGCTGCCGGATCTCGCAGAATCTGCTCGAGATCCGTGATGTCGGCTCCGGCCGAGAAGTCGCTCCCGGCCCCACGCACGACGACGACCGCCACGTCATCGTTCGCCGACAGCTCGCCCAACAGCGGTTCGAACGCGTCCCACATCGCACCGGTCACCGCGTTGCGACGTCCGGTGTTCTCAATGGTGAGAGTCGCGACCGCCCCGACCACCTCGACGTGAAGGCCCGCCATCAGCTCGCCGGTTCCGTGACGATCCCCGCCGCGAGCAGCCCGTCGATCTGCTCGGCCGTCAATCCCAGCCGGTCGAGCACCGCCCGGGTGTCTTCACCGAGCTCGGGCGGAACCTTGCGGATGCTCGGCGCTAT
>JAYTXO010000383.1:0-10933 GCA_043742905.1 Microbacteriaceae bacterium
GATGGCGACCCGCTCACCCGCTTCCGGGTCGACGAGGCGCGCGGCTTCGTCGCGGGCGGGCAGCGCTCCGACGACCGGCTCACCATGACCTACCTCGACATGGCCGCCGCGATGCCGGGCAACGACGTGGGTGCGCTCGTCAGCTTGGTGGAGGGGATGCGGGGCGGCATCCAGCCAGACCCGAACGATCCCCCGCGTCAGCCGATGCTCTTCGCGACCGGCAGTGCGGATCCGATCCTCGACGCCTCACGGCGGCTAGCAGCCGCGACGCCGCACGGCGAGTTCCTCGAGATCCCCGACCGCAGCCACTTCAATGCGCCGACGTCGCGCGTATTCCGACACGGTGCGGTGCGCTACCTGGCCGGCTAGCTGTGCGTGTCATCACATCGATGAGTTGGCAGGGTTTCAGTGCTTCTGCAGTAGTGGTCCGGCGACCGGGTCCAGTTCCGCCAGTGCGTGGCCATACGATTGGCAAATGCTCCCTCCGGAGGCCAACTGGGATCGCTCGCTGGACGTGCTGAAGTCGGCAGCGAGATCCGCCGAAGGCGGGTGGTCTCCCCGTCACTGGCGGATGCGCTCCAGCGACGGAACTGAGCGCGATGCCGTGATGTCGATTGAGAATATCCACCTTCGCGAGGTCGGCGTCTTCTCGGAGTTCGAAGTCACAGCGCACGAGGACCTCCAGTTGACGGTTCGCCTTGAGCTGCCGGAAGCTCTGTGCGGAGTGCCGGTTGCCGGAGAACCCCTCGAGCTGACGATCAACTCGCTACGCCCGATCGACATCTTCGTCGACGAGCAGCGGGTCTTCGGAGATTCGCTCCCGGTTGTCGCGGCTGGCCCCGCCCTCATCACCCTGGTCCACGAGTTGGCGCCCGGGGACAACGGCCAGTTGACACTGAATGTATTGGCTAGTCCCGTCGCGCTCGGCGGCGAATGGGGCCGAACGGCGCTCACGCTGCATTTCACGACCCCCTCGCTTCGTGCACGCTGGCGGCTTCTTGATCTGGCTGTGGCGCGGCTCGTGCTCGCGCGCGAACTCGCCGCCACACCCGCACAGCGGGCGTCGCTGGATGCCGCGGCGCGTGCCATCCCGCACAACATCGACAGCGTGGCGTCTGCCGAACTGAGCGCGCTGCTTGGTGAGGCACAATCTCTGGGAACTGCCGTCGCCGGCCTGGACTGGCTCGACGACGCTTTGGCTGGCTACACCGTGCACGCCATCGGCCACTCACATATCGACCTGGCCTGGCTGTGGACGTACGAGGACACTCGCAAGGTCATCATCCGGGACTTCGAGAGCGTGCTCGGTCTGTTCGACGACTACCCCGAATTTCGTTTTACTCACTCGCAGGCGCTCACGTATGCGCAGTTAGAACAGTCCAGACCCGACCTATTCGAACGTGTGCGGCAGCGCATCGCCGAGGGTCGGCTCGAACCGGCAACGCTGCAGTGGGTGGAATCTGACGTGCACCTGCCGAGCGGTCCGGCCCAGGTCAGGCAGCTCGTCGAAGGGGTGCTGTACTCGCGCGAGCGGCTCGGCGCCTCTCCTACCGTGCTGCTGGCCCCCGACACTTTCGGGCACAGCGGCAACCTCCCGCAGCTCGCCGTGCAGGCGGGAGCCCGCGTGTATTACCACCACCGCGCCAATCCGGGCTTCGCCGCTGGCGGTAGGCATTGGCCCGCCTACTGGTGGGTAGGCGATGACGGAACGCGACTTTTGACGGTGAGCACGCCGATCTACCTCGGCCCGGTGACCGCGAGCCGGCTCGCCGCCGACCTGGTCACGCTGGGGAGTCGGGCCGGCATCCGCGATATTTGCTACTTCTACGGCGTGGGTGACCACGGGGGTGGGCCCACTCGTGCTGACCTCGACACTGTCAGGCTGCTGGGCAGCGCCCTGGGCTTTCCCGCCGTCGTGTGCTCGACGATGTCGGGGTACGCTGACCGACTGCTCGCTGGCGGCGTGACGCTCCCTGAACACCACGGTGAATCTGACACCGTTTTTGAAGGATGCTACGTCAGCCAGTCCAGCGCCAAGCGCATGAATCGCGCAAGCGAAAACCTCCTTATAGCCGCAGAGACACTGGCCGCCCTCGCCGAGCACGACGCGCGCGACGAGCTGGATCGTGCGTGGCGCGCGTCGTTGCAGCACCAGTTCCACGACGTCCTCGGTGGTTCGGCAGTCTCCGGCGCCTATCTCGACCAGGCTGCCGATGCCGAGGCAACGGCAATGATCACCGCGCGGGTGGCCGACGAGTCACTGGCCGTACTGGCGGTGGGTATACCGCGAAACCAGCTCGCCCTCACCAATACGCTGGGGACACCCCGCACGGAGGCCGTGCTCATCCCCGCCGAGCTAGCGGGTGCTGCGGATTTGGCACTGATCAAGGGCGTTCGCGAGCCACTGCAGCGCACAGCGGATGGCGGCCTCGTGCTCGTGGCACGACTCGACGCCTTCGAAACCGCGAGTCTCGAGCTGCGGACCGAGCTGAATACCAAGCTGAGGACCAAGGCCGAGACACAGATCGCTGCGCGAGTCGAGGAGCTGGCGGACGGTTTCAACGTCACCACCTCGGCATTTCGCGCGACTGTGGATGCAGCGTCTGGGATTGTCGTCTCGCTCGTGGATGTCGCGACCGGGGCGACCATCGTCGGGCGCGGACGGGCCACGAGTCCCGAGAGTCTGCGCCAGCATCGCGACGATCTGGGGCTCGGAGCTCTGGTGATCACCCACGAACTTCCCCACAGGATGTCATCGTGGGTCACCGACCGCGCGGACAGCGAACGTACCCTCATCAGTGGTGCCACGACCGGGGTTGTCGAAAGCGGTCCGGTTCGTGTGGTTCTGGAGGCCCGACACCGTTTCGGCAAATCCACTGCGATTCTGCGCACACTGTTCTACGAGGGCCTTCCGTGGATCGAGTTCGAGGTCCGGGTGCACTGGGAGGAGCCCGGCGGTGGCCTCACCGGTGTGCCAGGGCTCGCCATCTCCTTCGGCAGTCGCATTCCGGCGGCCGAGTTGTGGGCAGAGACCCCCTTCGCTGCGGCATCGTCGGTCCCCGACGGTTACCTGCGCCCGATGTTGCGGTGGGCCGACCTCGGGTCCGTGAGCGGGGGGCTCACGGTAGCCAACGACTGCAAGTACGGCGTGGAAGCGCTGGGGCCTCGGATGCGGGTGCCGCTCATTCGGAGCTCATATGACCCCGACCCCGCGAGTGAAGTCGGGCAGGCGAGCCTGAGTCGCTTTCGAGTGATGCCGCACACTGGCAGCTGGCGCGATACCGATGCCGTCGGACTGGGCGCAGGCCTGAATGCGCCCGTCCTGGTTGCCCGCGGCTCCGGTGGATCGCCAGCGATACGAACGCTCCCGCGGCTCGTCGCGGGCTCCAGCGTCGTCATTGTCGGGATCCAGAACTCACCATTCGGCATGCTCGTCCGGCTCGTTGAGACGAGCGGCCGCGACGGCGTCGCGACCCTCACCGGGCTTGGCGGCCGCCCCGTGCGGGAGTGCGACATCTTCGGCAAACCGGACCAATCGCTTCCGATTTACGGGGACAGCGTCTCACTACCCTTTACGCCTTTCCAGGTGCGTACGCTGCTGCTGCAGAGCCGAACCTAGAACTCCTCGTGATCGTCGGGATCGGCTCCCCAGAGCCTCCCCGACTCCAGCGACGAGATCGACTGGATCTCGGCATCCGCCAGTTCGAAGCTGAAAACATCGAGGTTCTCACGCTGTCGCTCGGGATTGCTGGACTTGGGGATCGGCACGGCTCCGCGCTGGAGGTGCCAGCGCAACACAGCCTGCGACGGCGTTACGTGGTGCGCTCGCGCCACGGTTGTGATGACCGGATGCGTGGTCAAGCCCGACCGCTGGTCCGCCAGCGGGCTCCAACTCTCGGTGACGATGCCCAACGACTCGTCGACGGCCAGTTGCGCGGCCTGGGGAAACTGCGGGTGCAGCTCGATCTGGTTGACGGCAGGTACCACCGAGGTTTCATCGATCAACCTGCTGAGGTGTTTCGAGGTGAAATTACTCACCCCGATGGAACGGACGAGACCCTCATTGCGCAGGTGAATCATCGCTCGCCAGGAGTCGACGTAGCGGCCATACCGCGGAAGCGGCCAATGAATGACGTAGAGATCGACGTAGTCGAGTCCGAGGTTGGCTCGAGATTCCTCGAAGCCACGCAGCGTCTCCTCGTAGCCGTGGTCCCTACCTCGGAGTTTTGTCGTGACCATCAGTTCGCCGCGATCGATGCCTGACCGTCGCATCCCCTCACCGACTTCGCGCTCGTTCTCGTAGCGGAGGCCGGTGTCCAGTAGGCGGTAGCCGGTCTGGATGCCGGAAACGACAGCGGCGATCCCGAGCTCTCCCGTCATTCCGAAAGTGCCCAACCCAATCGCCGGAATGCTCCCGCCGTCGTTGAGTGGTTTGGTGGGAGCGATCATCGTTGCGCTTTCCGTAGGCGGGTCATGGAGGGGTCTATTCTTCTGGGGGACCCATTGGGAAGGCATGAAAAGTGGAGCACAGCGGCGCTCTGGCGCGAAGGGGCACGAACCTCCCGGCCATGGGCGAGTTCAACCAATCGGTCATCCTCGACTCCATCCGTCGCGCACCCTCCGGGCTCAGCCGGGTCGAACTGTCCAAGGCCACCGGGCTTGCACCGCAGACCATCTCGAACATCTGCCGGAGACTGCTCGACACCGAACTGATCGTTGAAGCGGGCCGTGCAAGCAGCGGTCCCGGCAAGCCACGAACGCTGCTGCGTCTGAACCCCGGTGGCCGCTATGCCATCGGCGTCCACCTGGATCCGACGGTGATGACCTTCGTGATGCTTGACCTCACCGGGGCGGTGGTGGCGCACGAGCGCAGACGCACGCCGACCGTCACGAATCCCGAGCGCATCATCGGCGAAATCAGCTCGTCGCTGGCCAAGCTCATTCAGCGCTCCGGAGTGCCGCGCGAAAAGATCGGCGGGGTGGGCATCGCTGCTCCGGGGCCGATCGATCGCGATACTGGTACCGTCGTCGATCCCCCGCACCTGATCGGTTGGCACCGAGTTCCACTGCGTGACGCGCTCGCTGAAGCGACTGGCCTTCCCGCCGTTCTTGACAAGGACGTAACGGCCGCTGCGGTCGCCGAAATGTGGGCAGGCGGCTCGAATGGTGTGGGGAGCTTCATCTTCTTCTACCTCGGTACGGGCATCGGTGCAGGCCTCGTCGTCCAGGACGAGGTTCTGCGCGGCAGCTCTGACAACGCCGGGGAAATCGGGCATATCGTGACCGACCCGGGCGGACCGCCATGCTTTTGCGGACTCCGCGGCTGCATCGCGGTCAGCTGTATGCCGCAGGCGCTTGTGCAGGAAGCCGAACTCCTCGGAGTCCTCGAGGCCACCACGATGGGAAGCGACACCCGTACCGTCGACGCACGCTTCACCGAACTGTGTGACGCCGCGGCGGAGGGCAACGCGGTCGCGCGGGAGATCATCGACCGCTCGGCGGTGCGCATCTCGAAAGCAGTCGCGGTCGTCGCCAACCTGCTCGACGTCGACCGCGTCGTCTTCGGCGGCCCATTCTGGTCGCGCTTGAGCGAGCACTACCTGCGGCGCGTTCCCCAGTTGCTCGAGGAGGCCCGCGCGACGCGCAGCATCCATCGCATTACCGTGACCGGGAGTGAGCTTGGTGAGGATGTCGCCGCGATTGGTGCTGCCTGCCTCATCCTCGATCGGGCTCTTACTCCGCACCCCAAGGCCCTCCTCCTCGCCGAGTAGCTGCGGCACCTAGCCGACCCGGAACAGCACGGCGGATGGTGCGTTGGGCAGAGTGACCCGAAGCACTCCGTCGACCCAGCGGATGTTCGTCGCACCGTCTGACGGGAACAGCACCCGCACGGCCCCCTCTTCGACCCCGGGCAATACCGTGCTGGCCTCGCCCGCCCTCCGCCACACCGAGATGTACTGGTAATGCCCGGAGCTGAGCCCGTGGGCGACCCAGTCGTCATTCCAGCGCGGCAAACCTAACGGCCAGAACGGGAGGGAGCCGGGGATGTCCGCGCGATACGACTTATAAACGCTTACCGCACCCGCAAGTCGGTCAAGTTGAGCCTCGGAGAGCTTCCAAATACCGCCGCTCAGTTGGGGTCGGCCGAGCATGCCGTTGACGATGCTGAGGTCGAACTCGTCGGCGCTGAACTCGGGCTGCGGATAGACCCACATACCGGCCTGCTCCGGCGTGATCGCGGTTGACGCGGCAGCGACGATTGCAACAGAGCGCAGATGGTCGGTCTGATCACTGACGGAAAGTATCGAGTGCCGCCGCAGCGTCGCAGCGTCGGCCCTGCCGCCGCCACTCGCGCACGCCTCGATCACGAGACCCGGGTAGCGCTCAAAGAGCACATCAATCCATGCCAAGAACGCACGGTTATGCTCCAGCAACCCGTGTCCCGCGCTGGTCGCGAACAGATCGGTTCCGATACCCGCATTGATGTTGTAATCGAACTTCAGATACCCGAGGCCGTAATCGGTGATGAGTCGGTGGATGACGGCATCCATTCGCTCCGTGACGACCGGCGAACGAAAGTCGAGCTGATAGCGCCCCGCCGCGTTCACCCGCTCGCCGTTACGCTCGAAGAACGCACTGTCGGGCAGCTCATCCGCGATGGAACTGTGCACCCCAACCACTTCGGGCTCGATCCAGAGCCCTGGAATCATCCCTGCCGCCCGGATCTCGTCGAAGACGACGCGTAGCCCACTCGGGAAACGCGCCGGTGATTCCACCCAGTGGCCGACAGTCGACCACCAACCAGGCTCATCGCTATACCAGCCCGCATCGACGCAGAAGTACTCGCTGCCCGCGCGGGCCGCGGCCGCGATCACCGGCAGCAGTTTCGCCTCGGTGGGCTCTGCCATGAGCGAGTTCATGTAGTCGTTGAAGACCACCGGGAGGCCAAGGTTGTCGGCGTTTGGTCGCCGGATCGCCCTCCGGTATTGCGTGAGTGGTACGAACAGATCGGCAAGATCGCCGACGACGGCGACCACTGACACGGGAACCGTCTCGAACTCATCGCCGGGCTGCAGAACGACCCGCCACTGGTGCTCCTGGTCGGTGGGGCCGGCAGCGGTCACGTATATTCCGGTCAGGTGGTCGCCGAGCTCCCAGTGCCACGACCCGTTGTGCTCGATTTGCCACGCCCAGGCAAGCCCCCGTTTCGAGTCGACAAACGCGCCAATCGGAAGGTACTCCGCCGTCGGATTACTGCCGATGCTCGTCACGGCGACCCGCTTTTTCGTCGAGTGCACGCCAAGCGGCGAGAACCCGACGTCGATGATTCCCACGTCCGGCAGCCTGTGCTCCGCCCACTGGAACTCACCGAAGAACGTGTTGTTCGCGACGGCAACCCGCGTCACGTCAGCCCAGTCAGGCTCACTGAAGTCGGCGAATCCATTGAAGGCGAACGACGACACGTACTCGAGCGTCGCCGGGACTACACCCTCGTTGCGCACCGTCGTGACCGAGCGAATGGCGGCGACTCCCGCAAACAGCTCCCAGATTGTGACGACCACGATTGACCGCGACGAGTCGTGCTGAACGAGTTCAAGTGATGAATCCGTGAGCGAGTGGGAACGGTAGCGAAGGGCGGCAGTACCACCCAACTGCACGTGCCTGCTGCCCTGCGGCAGCTCATCGCCGGCAAACTGCACTTCAACGGGATTCAGCGCAATCGCGATCGGCACGTCAGGTGGCAGCCGATCGGTCGGGCCGATAGCGACGATCCGGGCGAACCCGCCATCCGTGATCGCCACACGCAGGGTGATCCACTCGTTGGCGAGCTCAACGACGTCAGCCACGGCGCGAGGCGACACTGACTGCACCCGACCACGGGACCGCCCCCGGTCGGGTGGGCAAGCCGCTCGCCGACGCTTCGTCCATGAGCAGCGCAAGGTACTGATCGTGACTCGCATCGGCGAGGCCGTAGAACGCCGGGCCGCCGGCCACATACTCGGCCATCCGCTGGAGCGTCTCCGCTCCCGCGAGTTCGTCGTCGCTCAGCCGCGCGGGCACGAAGCGGTTCTCCCAGAGCACCTCTGCGCCCAGCAGGATGCGTCGCAGGAAGCTGCCCTCAAGGTCACCGTCCACGCCGGTCGCCTCGCGATACAGCGACTCGTGCGCCGCACGAGCCGGACCGACGATTCGACCGACACGGTCATCCTCCACCTCACCCCTTGTGCCGTAGAGAGCGATGTGGCGGGCGCGGATCGGCGAGAAGTACTGCTCGCCGCTGAAATCGAAGTAGCCGACGCTGCCGCCGAAGTCGAAGGATGCAACGGTACGCCGTGAATCGTTTTCGACGGCCTCAGCGTTCCAGTCATCCCGGCCGCGAGCCGAGAGCACGATGTCCGGGAACGTCGCCGCCCGAATATCCACCGGCTCGAAGCCCGCACCGATTGCCAAGCGCATGAGGCTGATGCCGTGGTAACCGTGGGCGACCGACACTCTCGCGCTGGCTACCTCGCCGATGAGCCCCCCGCGCGCGAGCGCGAGCCTGGCGGCATGATGCGGCTGGAACTGGTACTGCTCCGCGACCTGCAATGGCGCTGATCCCACGCGCGTGTAGAGCTCTACGAGTCCATCGAGATGGGCGGCTGGCGGTGTCTCGACGAGCACCGGCACCCCCGCATCAACAAGCTGCCGGATGAGTTTGGGCGCGACATCCCTCGGCGCAGCGACGACCACGAAACCATAGGGGCCGGCCGCGAGGAAGTCGGCCATGTTCGTAGTAGCCGGAATCGACCACTCGCGCGTAACCCGTTGCGCCGAAGATTCCGAGCGCACGAGTACCCGAGACACCACGAACCGATCACCGATTTCAGCTGCGATCCGCAAGAAGAACTCGGCACGCCAACTCGCTCCCACGAGACCGATCGTCATGGGTGGTGATTCGGTCATAGCTCGCGGCCGTTCCTGCCGCCGCCGGTTCCGGAATACGGCTGGCCGGGATCCCAGTGCACGTCCCGCTCGGGCTGGGTTGCTCCGAGGGGGAACGTGACGGAACCGCCCACGCGGATCGACTCGTACGCGGCCTCGACGATCTGAAGCGCTTGCAGCGAGGTCTCCGGGATCAGGTAGTCGCGAGACGCTGTCGCCACCTGGTCTGCCAGGAACTCGAGGTGCCGTTGGTGACCGCTGACCGCGAAAGGTTCCACCTCAACGAGCTCGCGATCGTGGCCGTCGGCGACGAGGAGATAGCGCGGTTCGAATGCGCCGAACTCTATGTAGCCGCGATCCCCCACAATTCTCATGAGGCAGGGAGTGTCGTCACGCCAGACCGGCACATGGTCACCCGTGTTGAGAAGAACACGCACTCCATTTGTCGTGCGTGCCATTGTGATCGCTTCGGTCTCCACCTGCATCCCATCACGATAGGTTCTCGTCGACCGGTCCGCGGCAGCGAGTACGAGCTCGATCGGTGACGGTTCCACCAGGGCGCCGAAGAACTGGAGCCAATGGATGCCAGCGTTGATGATGTCCCAGCCAGTGCACTCCATCTCGACGACTCGCAGAGAACCGATGTCGCCACCGCGCACGCGCGCGATGATCTCCAAGGCGGCACTCTGCGCCATCAGCCCGTGTGGGACGACGAGAGGGAGGTCATGCGACTTCAGGAGCTGGATAATCTCCGCGCCCGCCTCAGCCGTCTCGCCGAGTGGCTTTTCCACAAGCATCCCGCGCAAGCCGGGAAGTGCGACAGCAGCCTTGGTCATCTCCAGGTGCGAGGGCGCATACGTCGAGACGCACACCACGTCAGAGGGAACCTCCCGGAACATCTCCTGATAGCTCGCGAAGGTCGGCACTGCTCCGCCGGTCCTCTCGCTCACCCGGGCGCGGGACGCCTCGCTCATGTCAGCAACACCGACCAGGTCGTAGCGGTCGGACGCGATGAGCGCGTCTATGCTCAGCGTTCCCCCGGCGCCGGCACCGATCACGGTAGCCGTCAGGCGGTTCACTTGGCGGCCCGCGCGAGTCGCAAAGTGACGAGTTCGAAGGGACGCATCGACACGGCCACTTGTGAATCGGTGCTCGACACGATGGCGCGCTGGTCAAGCGTACGTTCAAGGAGGTCTGTCTCGATGACGGCGGTCCAGCCGAAAGCGGCCGAAAGTGTCCCTGTTGAGCGCGCACCGTGTGCCTCGTAGAGGCGCACGATCACGTCACCAGATCTATCTTCGGCGAGCTTGACCGCATCGACGACGATGGCCGGATTGCTGATCGAGATGAGCGGATCGGGCGCCGCGGCACCCAGGGTGGCACGAATGGGAAGGTTCAGTCGGTACCCCTCCTGAACGGCCTCGGGTATCCCGGCGCCGGCGCGAACCGACACAAGGTATTCGTGAATCCCCTGGTCGGACTGGGGATCGGGATAAAGGGGCGCCCTCAACAGCGACAGGCGGACGACGGTCGCCGCCTGACCGCCGGCAAGATGTTCGCGACGGATGTCATGGCCGTAGATCGCGTCGTTGGCAACCGAGACGCCGTATCCGGGCTCACCGACCTGCACCCAACGGTGCGCAACGGTCTCGAACCGGGCGGAGTCCCACGAGGTGTTGGCGTGTGTGGGACGGTAAAGGTGACCGAACTGGATCTCCGACGCCGCGCGTTCTGCGTGAATGTCGAACGGGAACGACAACTTGAGCAGCTTCTCCCGCTCGTGCCAATCGACGGTGGTCGTGATGTCGACCGACGCCCTCGCGGAGTTGAGTGTGATGAGCTGCACGACCCGCGAAGCACCGAACTCCCGCTCGACGCGAACTGTCGCACCCTCGATGGTGACGCCCACGACATCGAGCAGGTCAACACCGTCCTGCTTGTAGCTCTCGTCAATGTCCCACGCGTCCCACTGGTTGGGGAGGTCACGGAATAGCTGCAGCACGTTGGC
>JAYTXO010000384.1:0-4610 GCA_043742905.1 Microbacteriaceae bacterium
GAGCTCGTTAACCGTGAGCATCGCCTTGCCCGTCTTCGTGGCAAAGGTACGTGAGTCACGCGGCCCGTTCGGCAGCACGAAGCCTTCGCGGCTTCCAGCTCGGAGTGAATAGTCGTCGAAACCAGGAACGACGCGACTGATGTGATCCCGGATCACGTCGTAGTTCGCAGTCATGCCCGCCCAGTCGATCGGAACCCGATCCCCCAGCGTGACGCGAGCCAACTCACACACGATCGCGACTTCGGAGAGCAACCCCGGTGCAACTGGTGGCACCTGGCCGTGGCTGCCATGGACGGAACAAACGGTGTCCTCGACGCTGACGAACTGAGGTCCGGCCTCTTGGATGTCAATCTCCGTCCGGCCCATCGTGGGCAAGATCAGGGCTTCCGCGCCGACGACGGCATGCGAGCGGTTGAGTTTCGTCGAGACCTGCACGGTCATCTCGGTGCCGCGGAACGCCTTCTCCGCCGCCTGAGTGTCGGAAATCGCGGCGACGAGGTTACCGCCCATGCCCATCCAAAACTTAATGTCTCCGCGCTGCATCCCCGCAATGCCCTTGAGAGCGTCCACGCCGTGTTCACGGGGTGGTTCAAAATGAAATTCTGTGCCGAGCGCGTCGAGGAACTCGTCGGGCATCTTCTCCCAGATGCCCATGGTGCGGTCGCCCTGAACGTTGCTGTGCCCGCGGATGGGGGAAGCTCCAGCGCCCGGCCGGCCGATGTTGCCGCGCAAAAGCAGGAGGTTGATGATCTCCTTGATCGTGTCGACGGCCTTTTTGTGCTGGGTAATGCCCATGGCCCAGGTAATGATGGTGCGCTTCGAGTGGATATAAAGGTCGGCCAGCTCGTCGATCTCCTCCAGCGTCAGGCCGGTCGCTAGCAAGATCTCATCGTCATCGACCGCGAGGGCGTGCGCTGCGAATTCTTCATAGCCGCTGCAGTGTGCCTCGATGAACTCGCGGTCAAGGACAGTTCCGGGGGCAGCGGCCTCGGCCTGCAGAACCCGTTTCGAGACGGCCTGCAGGAGGGCCATGTCGCCGCCGAGGCGGATCTGCAGGAACTGGTCGGCGATGTCGGTGCCACGGCCGATCACGCCGCGAAGCGTCTGCGGGTTTTTGTAGCGGCGGAGCCCTGCCTCGGGCAGCGGGTTCACCGCAACGATCTTGGCGCCCTTCCGCTTGGCGTCCTCGAGAGCGGTCAGCATCCGCGGATGGTTCGTGCCGGGATTCTGACCCATCACGATGATGAGTTCAGTTTCCTCGAAGTCGTCGTACGCGATCGTCGACTTGCCGATCCCGACAACCTCCCCCATCGCCGTTCCGGTCGACTCATGGCACATGTTCGAACAGTCCGGCAGATTGTTCGTGCCAAAGGCACGAACAAACAACTGGTAGACAAAGGCGGCCTCGTTCGAGGTTCGACCTGAAGTGTAAAAGGAAGCCTCGTGGGGGGAGGCCAGTGAGTTGAGCTTCGTACCGATGATCTCGAAGGCACGCTGCCACGAGACAGGCTCGTAGTGGTCGGATCCTGCGGGTTTCCACACCGGTTCGGTCAGCCGGCCCTGCATGCCCAACCAATACTCCGACTTGGCGAGCAAGTCATCGATTGAGTGCTCGCGCCAGAACGCGCGCGGCACCAGGACCGGGTTCGCCTCCCAGGTGACCGCTTTGGCGCCGTTCTCACAGAACTCCGCGACCTTGCGGTGGTCGGGGTCGGGCCAGGCGCAACTCATGCAGTCGAACCCGCCCTTCTGGTTCAGCGACGCCATCAGCTTGACCGTGCGGGCGAGGCCGAGCTGCTTGATGGCCGGCTCCATCGAGTGCAGCACGCCGGGCACACCCGCCGCCCACGTGCGCGGCGGACCCACAGTCAGGTCCTTATCGGTGACGTCTTCGACAGGGGGCTTTTCAGTCAAAATGTGCTCACGATCTCGGGGAGAGGGGCGATCTCGGGCTCTTGAATGCGGCTTGGGCGGGAGTACACGACCATGCTCTGGCCGCGGAGGAACCCCACGATGGTGATACCGAGCTCAACGGCCAGCTCGACAGCGAGCGAGGACGGTGCAGAGACCGCGGCAAGGATCGGGATCCCGGCCATGGACGCCTTTTGTGTGAGCTCGAAACTGGCGCGACCGGAGACCATGAGAACCATCCCGGTCAGCGGTAGCAGGTCCTCCTTGACCGCCCAGCCGATCACCTTGTCAACCGCGTTATGGCGGCCAACGTCCTCCCGGAGTACCAGCATCCTGCCGGTACGCCCGTCGAACAGCCCAGCCGCGTGGAGACCACCCGTCTTCTCGAACACGGACTGAGCCTCACGCAACCGGTCGGGGAAGGTGGCCAGAAGCGCAGGATCCAGTACCAGATCGTCGTGCAGGACGGCGTGCTGTGACTTCGTGCGCACCGCGTCGATGCTGGCCTTGCCACACAGCCCACACGAGCTCGTCGTATAAAACGCACGCTCGAGACTCGGATCTGGGGCAGGAACACCGGGAGCCAGCGTGACGTCCAGCACGTTGTAGGTGTTGAGCCCTTCATCGGTCGCGCCGGCGCAATAGCGTGCAGTCATGAACTCATCACCGCGGGAAATGACTCCCTCGGACACAAGAAACCCCGCCGCTAGATCGAAGTCGCTGCCCGGCGTCCGCATCGTAATCGCGAGAGCGGTTCCGCCGACACGAATCTCCAGGGGTTCCTCGACCGCTAGCAAATCGTCACACACCGAAGGGGAGGTGCCGACCGTCACCCGGGTGACACGCTTCCGCGACGTGATTCGATTCATTACTTGTTTCTACCATCCCGACGACCGGCAACCAAGTGCCTGGCTGAAGCGGCACGACTAGAGCCACGGCAGTCGAAGGCTGGGTATGGAGTCGCCCGCCAATCGACCATGGTCGCCAACAATCATGATTCCATCGGAATCTGCCAATCCGCGGAGCATTGCGGATGTCTGGTGGCTCGTCGGGACGGCGCCGGCCGGGGTCAAGCGGTAGGCAACCACGGCATCTCCCGGCCGTTCATTCGGCACGTCGACCGCGATGGTCACGCTAGAAGGCTGCTCCAGGGGTCTCCCGAGCAGCCCGCCGATCAGAGGACCGCCGAGGAGGACCATTCCGACCATCGCGGCCATTGGATTACCCGGCAGGCACAAGAAGAGGGTCTCCCCGCGCCGCGCCAGCAACATCGGGCGGCCTGGGCGCACAGCGACCCTGTCGATCAGGAGTTCCGCTCCGAGGTGGTCGAGAGCGTTTCGGATGTGGTCCGTCGTCGACCGGGATGTCCCGCCCGTCGTGACAACGAGGCGCTCCCCGGCGTCACGGAGCGCACTCACCGTGGCGGCGGAGTCGTCCGCGACCCGCACCGCGGCGACAGGGTCGGCCCCGAAAGACCGCAAGATATTCGGCAGCGTGTGGGTGAACACGTCGCGCACCATCCCAAGCCGTGGCACCCCTGTGCCGATGATCTCGTCACCAAGCACTTCCACCCGGACCGTCGGCGGCCTTACGGCGAGCACCCGATCGATCCCAGAAGCTGCCGCTAGGGCGGCACGGGGCGGCGTCAGGACGACTCCACGAGAGAAAAGGAGCTGCCCTCGCGCAATCTCCTCACGGGCAGCCCGAATGTGGCGTCGGGACGTCGCTCCGGCGTGGCGGATCAGAGTGCCAGCTTCGTTTACGTAGCCGTCCTCGGACCGGATGACGGCGGTCGTCCCGGGAGGCACAGGGGCACCGGTCGTGATCGGGCGTCCTTGACCGTTCGCCAGCGGTTCGCACGGTGCGGTGTCTCCGGCGACAATCGGGGCACCGACTGTCCACGGACCGTCTCCCGAAACAGCCCACCCGTCCATAGCAGCGCCGTCATGGCCAGGAACGTCGCCGAGCGCAAACAGGTCAGTCGCCAGCGTCCGGTCGAGGCTCGCAGCGAGGTCAAGCTCAACGGGCTGCGAACCCAGGAGTACACCTTGTCGGTAGGCCTCCGCACGGGCCTCGAACCACGCAACGGGGCTGAGTGTCATTGGTCGCTGGTTTCTGCGGAATCTCCTTTTGCTGGGAGCTGCGTCGCAAGGCCAGCCATGGTGGCGATTCCGCCCCTAGAACCATCGCGACAGGTCCCGGCCCAGCCAACCAGGCAGGTCATGAAATGCACGGTGCGCCACGCAACAGTTTTCGGCGCGGCGCAGGAAACTCAAATACCCGGACCGACACAGTCGCCCGGACTGCCAAAACGATATCTCTTGCCATGCGCCCAGCCAATCAGACATACGGGATCACCAGTTCTTCTTTCCTCAATCAATGAATTCCGACGAGAACGCTCGACTTTGTAATTGCCCGCTGATCCAGTGGCTGCCCGAAAAGCAAAACTGAGAACGTCTGGAATCGCGAACACGTCCGCAAGTTCGGTCCCGATTTGCAACGGATGGCAAACCGGAAGCCGTTGATCCTCGACGCGGCGGAGAACCTCACCGACCTGCGCGTTCCACCCGCAACCGTCTCGAGCAGCTGCAGCGCAGCCGCGCTGGACAACACCGCATCCGCATCAACGACCGATGGCGCATCTGCTTCACCTGGGCACCATCCGGGCCGGCCGACGTCGGGATCACCGACTATCACTG
>JAYTXO010000385.1:0-5797 GCA_043742905.1 Microbacteriaceae bacterium
AAAACTCTGGGGTGCGAGGGCTTTCACTGCCGCGTGGCGGGTGAGGGATTCGAACCCGAAAAAGAGCCTTCTGACGACGCTTGATTTGGTCAAAAACCCCGGAATCCCGGGCTTCTTGACGTCAGTGTGATCACGTCGACAAGGTCAGCCCCCACACGTTTGTGTGGTTTTTGTGTGGTTTTTGTGTGGTTTTTTCGCGGGTCCGCCAGTCGCACGGCAGTCAGAACCCGTGCTAAATATCAGCACCGCAACCGAGGCCGAGAACCCAAGGATCCTGGTGACCATCAACGGCCAAGACATCGCGCTAGACATCTGACGGTTTTGCTTTTCCAGTGATGGCGGCGGTGTCCCCGATCTCGTAGACGGCGACCCAAGCCGGCTTTCGGCTGGCCTCTACGCCATCCCTGCCGGTTGCAGGCACACGGCCTTCGGCCGCTCACAAGCCCAACCCGTTGCGCACGCTTTGTCGCATGCCCGGCGTAAGGTCCCCGCATGCATCCATTCACGGCAATCACCTCTCAGAGCGAGCTTGATGAAGTGCATGATCGGCTGACCAGAACTCGGTTTGTGGAGCATCCGTCGGGCAGTGACTGGGGCTCCGGGGTACCGCCCGAATTCCTACGAAGGCTCGTAGCGAGGTGGCTCGACGGTTTCGATTGGCACGCCGTCCAGGCCCGGCTAAATGCGTACCCGCAGTTCACGGCATCAGTGGGCGGCATTGACCTGCACTTCATGCACCTGCTGAACCCGCAGAAACCGGCAATCGTTGTGCTGCACGGCTGGCCATACACGTTCGCCGAGATGCTTCCCCTGGCGGATGCGCTGGCGGGAGACTTCTCGGTAGTGGTACCGAGCCTGCCGGGGTACGGGTATTCCCAAGCGCTGGCAGGACCGTTCACCGGGCCCGCGGTGGCATCGCTGGTCAATGAACTGATGACCGAGGTGCTCGGCTACAAGCGGTATGTCACCTACGGCGAAGATGTTGGGGCGGGCGTCAGCGATTGGCTAGCTGCATCCTTCCCCGATTCCGTCGCCGGCATCGTTGCCCCGCACGCCGCATTCCCGCCAGCGGACCGTAAAGAAGACCTCACCGACGAGGAAAAGCACTTTTTCGAGTGGTTGGACGGGGTGTGGAAAGGCGAGCGAGCCTACGGCGAGGAGCAGGCGACGAAGCCCGACACTCTGGCCGCGGCGCTCAACGACTCACCTGCGGGGCTCGCAGCGTGGATCGTCGAAAAATTTCGGACATGGAGCGACGGCGATTTCGGGGAGACATTCACCGTCGACGAGCTACTGACCACCGTGATGATCTACCGGACCACCCGAACAATCGCCGCGAGCTTCTGACCTTACTTCGCGGCCGAGCAAGACCCACCGGTGCCGCGAATCGGGGTGCCGGCGGCAGTGATCGTGCAGCAGCATGAGTGCGAATACCCCCGGTCGGTTGCTGAGCGCACCTATGACGACATCCGCTCTTTCGACCTGCTTGAGCTCGGCGGTCACTTTACCGCGTTCGAGGCTCCGGCAGAGGTTGCGGATGTCACTCGCGGATTTGCCGCAACGCTTGACTGGCACTCAGCGCATCCCGTCCGGTCGGAGCACAACCAGTAGGAGCGCCCGCTGAGGAACGATGAGCGGAGCACCTCAGGTGGTCTCAGCGACTGAGACGAACCTGACGAATTCGGTCGGAGTCACTACACGGACGCCAGGAAGTCGAGAGCTCGGCGGATCAGCACGGCATTCGCCTTCTCGTCGAATGACGGTAGCGAACTGTCGGCGAAGAGGTGCTGATCCCCCGGGTAGAGGAAGACCTCAACGGTCTCATGCTGCCCAGCGAGCGCCTCGGCGGCGTCAAGGTCTCCTTCCTCCTCAGCGAAGAACGGGTCCGCCTCCATGCCATGCACCTGGGCGCGCAATCCTTCAGGCCAGGCGCCGAATTCCTCGGCTGGCATGCACGCGCTGAAGAAGAGAGCGCCGCGGGCACCGGCCCGGTTTTGGGCCAGATCCTGCGCCGGTACGACCCCGAGGGAGAAGCCCGCGTACACCAGGTCGACAGGGAGACCGTCGGCGGCGGATCGACCGCGTGCGGCCACCGCGCTGAAGCCGCCGCTTTCCCGCACGAAGGCCATGCCGTCCTCGATGGAGTCGAAGGTGCGTCCGTCGAACATATCGGGCACGTGAACGGTGTGGCCGCACGCGCGCAAGGAGTTGGCAAATGCCGTGACTCCGGGGGTAAGACCCTGGACGTGGTGGAAGAGCAGAACGTCGGTCATCAGAACCTTTCAATTGGCATGTGACGCTGGCGTGTTGTGCAGCCCGCGTTGATCCAGTATTGCAGTACGATCCAATAATGTCGACTGATAGACAGCTACCCGACTACCGGCTCGATGATCTGCGGATCATCTCCTCTCCAGAGGAGATTAAGGCGACGTTTCACAGCCTGCGTGAGCAATTGCTCGAGTTGATGCTCGAACGCGCCGCGACCGTCTCGGAAATGGCCGCGGCGGTCAAACGACCGCGCAGCACGGTGGCCCATCACATTAACGTGCTGCTCGACGCCGGCCTCGTGCGGGTGATTCGCACCCGGCGGGTGCGGGCAATCGACGAGCGGTTCTACGGCCGGGTCGCCCGAGTGTTCTATGTCGGCCAGGTCCAGCTGGATCAACTGCGTGACATTCCCAATCCGCTCGCCTCCGCAGCTCGCGACTCCCAGCCTGCGTACGAGGCCGATCGGCTCCGTGCGATCGTGCGTCACGCCCGGATTCCACGCGAGCGAGCTGCGGAGTTTTGGGACCGGGTCCTTGACCTGACCCGCGATTTCAGCGCGATACCGCGCGAAGGTGAGACGGTTTACGGCTTCGTGGCCGGGTTGTACCCCACCGGACAACCGTCGTTACCAGACCCAGCGGTCGAAGACTGAACGCACACAAATGATGCAAAACTTTCGCAATCGTGGCGTTCACGTGCCGGGATCCCTAAAGTTATGCTCTTCGCCATGCCCGCAAGCCGGACGATGAACGGTTGGCTTTTGGTGCCCTCGTGGAAGCGCTCTCGAGACCACCTTTTGCCCCGATCGACCGCCCGTAAGGGGAACTTTCAGAGACTGCAGGTAGCCAGAACCACGTCATAACCCCAAAAATCTGGCCCGACCAACGTGCCCAAAGGAAAATACCGATCACGGGCACGCGAATCCCCAGCTGACCTTCGCGGAGTAATTGTCACTGGAAGTAGCCGGACCGTTACGGGCCAGGGTTTCGAAGAGCGCAGTCATTCGCACAGCCATTGGTAAACCCATGGTTTGCGACCATAAGAAAGAAGAACACAGCCCAAAGGACAAACAACGCTACGGAAAGGCTGGTGAAGACATAGCCGAGAATCAGACCTGCTTTAGCTAAGCCATGTCCGCCTTCGCCAGTCCGACGGATTTGGCCCAGCGCGAGATGACCGGTGACGATTGCAGCCAAGGGAAAGACAAACGCGGCTACGAGAGAAATAATCGAGAGAACATTCGTTCGCTGCAGTGCCACAAGTTGGTATCCCGCGGGCAGTGGAGGAAGACCTGGCAAAGGCGGAATGGCCGGAGGGAGGATCGGACTGGTGTCGGTCATAGCGCATGACCTTATCGTTCTTTCGGAAAGGGAGCGATCGGCTCAACCGAAACACCCCGGCGTTCCGACGTGAATCGTGGCCCCGATCGTGACCGCGGGCTCCGACACACGGCAGCGAGCCTGGCCATCTCGGCCGGCGCAACCCCCAAGGCCGTACAGCGGATGCTCGGGCACGCCTCCGCGGCCATGACGCTAGACGTCTACGCAGACCTGTTCGAGGACGACCTCGACGCGGTTTCAGACCGCCTGGAGGAGACACATTCGCGGGCAGTTGTGGGGTTTTTGTGGGGGTTGAGACCCTAGAGGCCTCAAAAACCCCCGAAAACGCTGGGGTTCCGGGGGTTTTGGGAGTGGCGGGTGAGGGATTCGAACCCCCGAATGCAGAGCAGTCTGATTTACAGTCAGATCCCTTTGGCCGCTTGGGTAACCCGCCATGCACGCCCGGCCCATGTGATCACCGACCGGAAGCGCTCGAATAATGCTACAAGGTGTTGCGCGTGCCGCGCACCGCTGGGTTGCGCTGAACTCGCGGTCAGGCGCGAGCAACGCTCACGCAGAGTTTGGTTGCGAGATGGCCGCTTCTCCCGCTACCCCGCAACATCCGCGTTGTAGGCGACCGCCACCCGCGCGACCTTGCCGATGTAGGAGCCGGCCGAGTTGTAGGCCGAGATGGCGGCGCGCCATCCGGTCTGGGTATCGAGGGCGCTCGAGGCCCGGCACAGGTAGTTAGTGGTGGCCATCACAGCGTCGTCGATGTTCTGCGGGTCTTGGATCCCGTCGCCGTTGCCGTCGGCGTGCCAGTTGCGCCAGGTCTGCGTGATGAGCTGCATCGGCCCAACGGCGCGATCCGCCGCGGCATCCTGGTCGATCGCGCCGCCGTCACTGTCCGGGATGAGCGCCACGCCGCGGCCGTTCAGGCGACCCCATAGATCGGCGGGGTGACCGTCCCGTCGGCGCCGATCGACGAGCCGCCGTGCCGGCCGTGCGAACTTTCCACCGAACCGATTGCGACGAGGGTGGTCCACGAGAGGCGGCAGGCGGGCATCGCACGGGCCTTGAGTAGGGCGGCTCCGGCATAGGCGAGCACCGCACGCTCCGGGATGCCGGTGGCCCTCGCCGTCGCGGCCGCCCAACTCGGGTCCACTAGCGCTCTGATGTCGGTGCCAGCCGGGACGGCAGCCGTGCCCCCGCTCGGGGTTGCGGGTGACGCGGCATCCGGAACCTCGGCGGCAGGTGCCGCCCAACTCGGGTCGGGCGTCATCACCGAGGGGGTGTACGCGGAACCCCAGCGCGGCAGCAGGACCAAAAAGAACACCCCCACCAGCACAGCGACGCCGAAGACCGCCACGACGACCGTGACGACCGAGCCCGTCCGATCGCGCATCCGCCATTACTAACATGGCAACATGGCAGATTCCTCTTTCGACATCGTGAGCAAGGTCGACACGATGGAGGTCCAGAACGCACTCGGGCAGGCGCAGAAGGAAATCCAGCAGCGCTACGACTTTAAGAACGTCAACGCCTCGATCGATTTCAGCGGCGAGAAGTTGCTCCTCAAGGCGAATGCTGAAGAGCGCGTCAAGGCGGTACTCGAGGTCTTCGAACAGAAACTCATCAAGCGTGGGATCTCGCTGCGGTCGCTAGATGCGGGCAAGCCGTTCCCGAGCGGCAAGGAGTACCGTATCGAGGCATCCATCAAGCAGGGCATCTCGAGCGAGGACGCGAAGGCGATCGCGAAAATCATCCGGGACGAGGGGCCGAAGGGCGTCAAGAGCCAGATCCAGGGCGAGGAGCTGCGCGTGCAGTCGAAGAGCCGGGATGACCTGCAGCAGGTGCAAGCGCTGCTCAAGGGCAAGGACCTCGATGTCGCTCTGCAGTTCGTCAACTACCGCTGATTCGTAATCACCGAAGCCAGGATCACCGCGATCGTCACCGTAGCGGTGCCAAACGGCGCTCGCCTGGCCGTTGGCGATCTTCTTCACCCCGTACCTGGGCATCGGGCTGTTCCTGCTGGTCGGCACCTTCCGGCTGCCGAAGAAGGCCGAGAGAAGCAGACCGAGATCAACCACTTCATCCATGACGGAAGAAATCGGCCGCGGTGAAGCGGGGGGTCACGGTGCGAGTGCTGCTCGATCACCTCGGCACATTCCAGTACGAGGGTTTCCGCCCCGCCACGCGCGCCCTCACTG
>JAYTXO010000386.1:0-3942 GCA_043742905.1 Microbacteriaceae bacterium
TTTAACGCTATCGACGGGTTCGCCCGCCCGGCAGTCTCCCGTTCGGGGGGCGCGACGCGGCCGCCGGCGCTCGACGCAGGGGCGCGTCAGAGGCCGCGATAGTTTGGTCATCATGCGCATCGCAACCTGGAACGTAAATTCCATCCGCAGCCGGGTGGGGCGGGTGGTCGACTGGCTCGGTCGCGAAGATATCGACGTGCTCGCGATGCAGGAGATCAAGTGCACGCCCGCGCAGTTCCCGATGGATGAGTTCGGCGAGGCCGGCTACGAGGTGCAGCTGCACGGCCTCAACCAGTGGAACGGCGTCGCGATTGCCAGCCGCTTCCCGATGGAGGACGTGCAGATCGGCTTCGACGGCATGCCCGGCTTCCTCAAGGGTGAGGAGGGTCCCGACCTGCCGCTCGAGGCCCGCGCGATCGGCGCCACCGTTAACGGGGTGCGGGTCTGGAGTCTCTACGTTCCGAACGGGCGAGCGCTCGACGATCCGCACTACGCCTACAAGCTGGATTGGTTGGCCGCGCTTGTCGGGTCGACGCGCGACTGGATCGCCGCGCATCCGGATTCCCCGATCGCCCTCACCGGCGACTTCAATATCGCTCCCCTCGATTCGGATGTCGGCGATCCGACATTCACGCCGGGCGTCTCGACACACATCTCAGGTCTCGAGCGAGCGGCCTTTACGGAACTCGAGCAGGTCGGGCTCAGCGACGTCGTGCGTCCGATCGTGCCCGAGGGCTACACCTTCTGGGACTACAAACAGCTGCGCTTCCCGCGCAACGAGGGCATGCGCATCGACTTTGTGCTCGCCAACCACCCCTTCGCGGATCGCGTGACCGACGCCTCCATCCACCGCAACGAGCGGAAAGGCGACGCCCCCAGCGACCACGTGCCAGTGGTCGTCGACATCGACCTCGGAGTCGACGACGATCGACCGATGATTTTTTAGCTCGGCGCCAGCAGCGCGGCGATGATCACCAGCGCCACAATCGACAGGGCCGTGGTGATCAGCACCGTGTCACGGGCCAGGGTCACGCCGCTGTCGTAGCGCTGGGCGTAGTTGAAGACGTTCTGGGCGGTGGGCAGCGCGGCGAGAACCACCACGACGAACAGCTGGTGGCCATGCAGATGCCAGATGAAGTGGGCAAGCAGCCAGGCGATCACCGGCATCACCGCGAGCTTGAGCGTGCTGGCGAGGATGACATCCTTGCGATCGGTGCCCGGCGCGAGCACGCGGCTACCGTGCAGCGACATCCCGAAGTTCATCAGAATGACGGGCACCGCAGCCGCGCCGACGAGCTGGAAGGGCGCGAGCACCGGAGCCGGGATCTGCACGTGCGTGACGGCGACGATCAGGCCCAGCAGAGATCCGATGATGAGCGGATTGTGCACCGGCTGCAGCAGGATCCGCGCCACCGAGAGCTTGCCACTGGTGGACACGTCGAGGATGGTGAGTGCGATCGGTGCCAGGACGATCAGTTGCAGCAGGATCACAGGCGCCGAACTCGAGGCATCCCCGAGCACGTAGACGGAGACCGGAAGTCCGATGTTGTTGGCGTTGACGTAGGCGGAAGAGAGCGCTCCGATCGTCGCCTGGGGGATGCTGCGGCGCCACAGCAACAGCGCGATCACCAGGAAGACCGCGATGTCCATCACCGCGGCGATCGCCGAGATCGGGAGAAAGGCCGAAAACAGGTGAGCGACATTCGCCTCCGCGAGCACCGTGAAGAGCAGGGCGGGCGAGAGCACGAAGAAGGCGAGACGGCTCAGCACCCGATCGGCACTCGGGCCGAGCAGGTTGAAGCGCCCGATCAGGTAGCCGACGACGATGATCGCGACGATGATCGCGAAGCCGATCAGTACGCCCACCATGTCGTCCAGGCTAGGGCTACCGTGGTCGTGTGCCGATCGTCGAGGTGCCAGGTGCCCAGCTCCGCTATGACGTGGCTGGGGATCCCGACTCGCCCGCGATCCTCTTCGTACACGCCGGCGTCGCGACCCGCGCGATGTGGGATCCGCAGTTCGACGACCTCGCGCGTGACCACTTTGTGATCCGCTACGACACGCGCGGCTACGGCGAGTCCCCCGGTGAGGACGTCGAGTTCGCCGACCGCCACGACCTCATTGCGGTGCTCGACGCGCTCGGCGTCAACCGGGCCAGCTACGTCGGCGGGTCGCGTGGCGGCCGCATTGCCCTGGATGCCGCGCTCGACCAGCCCGACCGCGTAACGGGTCTCGTCACCATCGGATCAACTCCGGGAGGCCAGGATCAGGACGGCGCAACCGAACTCGAGCTGGCCATGCTCGCGCAGATGAAAGAGGCCGCCGACGCGGGCGAGGTCGACATGCTGGTGCGCATCGAGGTCGCCTACTGGGATCTCGGGCCCAGTCGCGACATCGACGATGTCGACCCCGCCTTCCTGCGCCGCGCGATTGAGCTCAACGTTGGCGCCGCGCACTGGGACTTCGCCGGGCTCGACCAGCCGCTTGACCCGCCCGCGGTCTCACGGCTGCACGAGATTGACGTGCCGGCGCTGGTCGTGGTGGGCGAACACGACGTGACCGAATCGAAGCTCGGCTACGAGTTGCTCATGGCGGGACTGCGGAACGCGGAGGGGCTGCGGTTCGCGGACTCCGCCCATCTGCCGAGTGTCGAGCGAGCCGAGCAGTTCACGTCCGACCTGCGGGCCTGGTTGGCGGCGCACTCGCTGTAGTACTGCGGCGCTGTGCCCGTGCATGCTTGATTTTCACGCGTTCGTCTGGGTGAAAAGTGGAGAACCGTGCGTCGGCCGCACATCCACGCGGCTTTCCTGCGTAATTCGGCACCCTTCGCGGCGATCTCCTCCGTAGCCTGGGAGGCAAGGAAGGGAGGCGCGCCATGTCATCGATCACGCGATCATTGATCACGCCCATTCGCACGAAGTCCATCGTCGGAGAACCCGAGGTCGTCGAGGACGGCACCCGCCACCTCGCCGAAACCGTCGAGACCTCGGCCGCCTGGCTGGACCTGAAGGCCGCTGCAATCGTGCTGCAGTCGTACCAAAGCAAGGACGGCAGCATCCAGGACGCTGCGGCTCACCCGGAATCCCGGGAACTCGTCGCCCGCATCCGCGCCGCCATCCTCAGTTTGGCTCCGGCGTTCCCCCACGATGCCGACTACCTCGCCGCCCTTGACGCCGACTTCGCGCGCTGGCAGGGGCCGACCGACGAGACCCCCGGCTTCGGCCTCCCTGACTTCTACGACGCGCTCGTCGCCTTCCACCCCGAGCGGCACCGCGTCGATGGATTGCGCCACCTGGTGGTCTTCCCGATGGTCACGCAGAACGGTTCGACCGACCGTCTGCTGGAGGCCATGATCGTCGAGGTGATTTGGCCCGAGTTCATCACCGTCGTCGAGGAGCAGTACACGAACAAGCTGTTCGTATCGCTGCGCTTCGTCGACTTCACCCCGGGCTACGACACCAACTCCGCGGTGTTGTTCCCCGAGACCGTCGCCATGCGCGAGCTCCCCCCGTTCACCTGGGGAGCGATCTTCCAGGATCGCGAAGCCGCGCGCTTCCGTCGTGTGGTGCAGGCCGCCGCCGACATTACGAAGCTCGAGCTCTTGCCATCGCAAGCGCGACTGCTTGACAAGCAGGAGGTGGCCGAGCGCGCTTTCGTGATGTGGGATCTCATCCATGACCGCAGCCACATGCGCGGCGACCTGCCGTTCGACCCGTTCATGATCAAGCAGCGCATGCCGTTCTTCCTCTACTCGCTCGAAGAACTGCGGTGCGATCTGACCGCGTTCCGAGAGTGCGTAGCGTTGGCGCACGCCGAAGACACCGATGAGCACACCCGTGCTCAAGCGGTGCACGTGCAGCACGCTGTCATCTTCGATCGCATCTTCCGGTTCGCGATGACCGGTAGCCGGACTCGCAACTACGACGGCGTCGGCGGCCAACT
>JAYTXO010000387.1:0-2091 GCA_043742905.1 Microbacteriaceae bacterium
CATCGACAAGCTCGAAGAGCTGATCGACGTGGTCATCCCGCGCGGAGAGCTCGTGGACGAGTCTGCGGCCTGGGAAAGCGGAATCGACGTGCTCGCGAGCGAAGACGACGAAATGGCGACCTATATCTCCCAGCTTGAGCAGGCGAGAGACACCGTCGACTCCCCCGAAGCAAGCGGCGAGGCGATCGCTCAGGAGTTCGAGAAATACCTGCGGCGACGGGACGGCAAAGCGGATGGGCGCGGCACCACCGGACCAGGAGGCCCCCCTTCACTTCCCCCGGACGACCGAGGGCCGCGCGAGTAACACGCGTCTCGCCTGTTACGGCGTGAGGCGGATGCCGAGTAGTGCGTCGATCGCGCTGATCGCCGTCACGGTTGCAGCGGCTCCGCCACAAATACGGGCATCGATCGCGGCGATCGCGCCTGCGGTGTCGAGATCGTCCACCAGCCGGTCACGCAGTTCGGCGAGGAACTCGTCGTCGGTGTCGCCGTTCGGCGTGGCGGCCCACGCCGTCCAGGAGGCGAGCCGCTCGTTAGCGATACGCAGGTGCGCATCCGTCCACTCCCAGTCGCTGCGATACCTCTCCGAAAGCAGCGCGAGACGGATGGATCGCGGGTCAGCCCCACCAGTGACGAGCCGGGAGACGAGCACAAGGTTGCCGAGGGACTTGCTCATCTTTTCACCCTCATAGGCCACCATTCCCGCATGGGCGTAGATGCCAGCGAGAGCGTGACCGGTGAGCGCGGCGGCATGGCCCGCGCTGAATTCATGGTGGGGGAAGACCAGGTCCCGGCCTCCCCCATTGACCGTGAGCGGCGTCGGAAGATGTTTCAGCGCGATGACCGAACACTCGATGTGCCACCCGGGTCGCCCGCGACCGACCGATGAGTCCCAGGCCGGCTCGCCGACCCGTTCCGAGCGCCAGAGCAGTGGATCCAGTGGATCTCGCTTGCCCGGTCGAAGCGGGTCCCCGCCGCGTTCCGCGTTGAGCTGGAGCATCGCAGGGCGATCGAGGGTGCTCTCGAGCCCGAGATGCCAGGCAGGCACGGTGAAGCTGCTGTCGAAATAGAGGTCGTCCGCGGCATCCGGGCTGGAAACGCCGTATGCCGTGCCATTCTGAACGAGGATCTTCACCGCGTCCGCGACATCCGAGATGACCTCAGTGACAGCGACATACTCGTCGGGCGGGATGATGCCGAGCGTCTGCATATCCCCGCGGAACAGTTCGATTTGGGAGGCCGCGAGGTCACGCCAGTCCACCCCGTCACGGGTTGCACGTTCGAGAAGCGGGTCATCGATGTCAGTGCTGTTCTGCACGTACCGCACGTCGAATCCGGCATCGAGCCAGACCCGAATGAGGGTGTCGAAGGCGAGATAGGTCGAAGCATGTCCGAGATGCGTTGCGTCGTAGGGGGTGATCCCGCAGACATAGATGCTCGCGAGATTCGGCGTGGAGGCGTGCGGCCGGGCCTCGACCAGCGCCTGGGTTGCTGCGTCAAAGATGCGTGGAGCGACACCGTGTCCAGGCAGGCGAGGCACATTCGGGCGGGTCCAGGATTGCACCACTCCACCCTAGGCGAGCCGCCAGGCAGCAGGTACCGGGCGTTACTTCAACTCTCCGGATGCGACCCATTCCTGATAGTCGATGGCGTCCTGGTGGGAGAAGGCACGACCGTGACAGGTCGGTACCGAGCTCGACTTTTGACGAAGTCCGGTCGCGCTGGCGGAACGAATCGCGGCGGGCAACTCGGCTCCCGTGATATCACTTGCGGCCTGAGGGACCAACCCTGGGCCCTGCTCGAAATGCGCGTTCATTCGCTACCTCCACGACGATTTCCCCCACGGTAGTCCGCAGCGACGGCGAATGTTAGGCCCCCAGAAGGGGGTAATCACAATCTTTTTGGTCACGACCTCGACCCGTCGTCAGCACGGACGCCAGAAGGAACGGACAGTAGCTCAGGCGTTTCGGAGCGTCCCGGTGGCCAAAAGCACTACGAGGGTGCCGCCGAGAGCGAGGCGGTAGATGACGAAGGGCAGGAACGACCGCTTCGAGATGTAGTTCATGAAGAAGACGATCACCGCGAGTCCGA
>JAYTXO010000388.1:0-4418 GCA_043742905.1 Microbacteriaceae bacterium
GTACCAGGCGCGTCTGCGCCGCCAGCTGACGGATGCGCCGCTCCCGCACCATGTCGCTATGATCGTCGACGGCAACCGCCGCTGGGCCCGCCAACGCGCGCTTGAAACCGCCGCACACGGGCACCGCGCCGGAGCCGCCAAGATGCGCGAGTTTCTCGGCTGGTGTGACGCGCTCGGCATCCGGGTGGTGACGATCTACCTGCTGTCGGCGGACAACCTGACGGGGCGCTCGAGCGAAGAACTCGGGCAACTCTTTGAGATCATCGGCGATCTCGCGACCGATCTCGCAGCCGAAAGCGACTGGCGCATCCAGCACGTGGGCACCACAGACGGGCTGCCGAAAGAGTTGATCGACCGGCTCCAGGATGCGCAGCGCAACACGAGTGAGCGCACCGGCCTGCACATCAACTTGGCCGTCGGCTACGGCGGGCGCCGCGAGATCGCGGACGCCATGCGCAGCATCGTCCGTAGTCACGGCAACGGCGGGGGAACAATCGACGACCTGGCCGAGATCCTGACCCCCGAACTCATCGCGCAGCATCTCTACACGCAGGGGCAGCCCGATCCGGATCTCATCCTGCGCACCTCGGGCGAGCAGCGACTGAGCGACTTCATGCTCTGGCAGAGCGCGCACAGCGAGTTCTATTTCGTCGACGCGCTCGGCCCCGACCTGCGCGAGGTGGACTTCCTGCGAGCTCTGCGCAACTTTGCGACGAGGGATCGCCGCTACGGGCAATGATGGTCTGATGCCGCACTCTCCGATATCGCTCGACGCCTACGCCGCCCGCTTCGAGGACGAGCCGGGCTACCTGGATTTCGCGTGCGTCGGCCCGGTGGGCCGCACCGTGCAGGAAGAGGTCGCCCTCCAGTTTTCCACCCTCGCCCGCGCACGTTTCGGTTCGCTCACCGCGTTGCTGGACCAAGACGGGCGCGTGCGGTCCGCGGTCGCCGCCCTCACCGGATTCCGCCCCGACCAAGTCGTCTTCCAGCCCAACACCAGCCAGGGCCTCATGCACGCGATGTTCGGGATCACCGGCGGCGTGGGCATCTCGCCAGCCGAGTTCCCCAGCATGACCTTCTCAGCCGTGCGAGCGGCGCAGGCGCTCGGCGCGCTCGCTCCCACCTGGCTCGAGACCGAACACGGCCGGGTGACCCCTGGCAACCTCCGCGAACAGCTGAGCAGCTCAATCGTCGCGGTGGCGATCAGTCTCGTCGACTTCCGTACCGGCTACCTCGCTGATCTTGAAGGCATTCGGCAGGTGATCGGCGATCGGATGCTGATCGTCGACGCGACGCAGTGCTTCGGCGTCGTGGACGCGCCTTGGTCACTCGCTGATGTCGTGGTTACGGGCGGACAGACCTGGCCCCGCGCCGGCTGGGGGACCGGATTCCTGGCCATGAGCGATCGCGCTCGCGAGAATCTGACTCCGGTGTGGTCGGGCTTCAATGCGACCGACGTTGCGGGCACGCCGGTGGACTCGGTCCCCGAGCCGACGCGCACGACCGCCGCGTTTCAGGTGAGCAATCCCGATCCGATGGCACAGGCCCGGTTTGCGGCATCCCTGGAAGAGATCGCGGCCGTCGGAGTGCCAGCGATCAACGCCAAGATTGCCCAGAACGTCTCACGGATCATCGACATCGCCGACGAGTTCGCGATCCCGGTGGTTTCCTCGCGCGCGGAGCCGGAGCGTGCCGGGATCGTCGTGCTGGAACCCGCGCCCGACCAACTGACTGTTCTCGCGGCCTCCCTGCACAACCACGGCGTGAGCGCCACCATCCGGGAAGGCCGTGTGCGTCTGAGCGTCCACGTAACGACCGACGAGGAGACCTTTAGCGTGCTCAAGGGCGCGTTCGTGTCGTTCGGCACCGCGACGAGCGTCTAACGCGTGAACCTGCGCGGACCTTTCACCTGCCGGTAACACTTGGGGGGTGTGTCGAAGCGTGGGCGTCACGCGGCTGGGGTTAGCTTCAACTCATCGGACACGGCGTCCGATCGGAGCGGCCACATAAGTTCGCCCCGCAACCACCGGCCGCTTCGTCAACTGGATCCGGATGGCCTCCGCGCCACTCGGGGATGGAGTGGTAGTGCCAGCGCTCAACGTACCCCAGCAGAAGTCCAGCAGCACCACGACTCAGAAGCAGGGGGAGCGCACCTATGTGCTCGACACCTCTGTTCTCCTGAGCGATCCGAAGGCGATGTTCCGCTTCGCCGAACATGCCGTTGTTCTTCCGGTGGTGATCATCAGCGAGCTGGAGGCCAAAAGGCATGACCCGGAAATCGGGTTCTTCGCGCGCCAAGCCCTGCGTAATCTCGACGAACTGCGTGTGCTGCACGAGCGCCTCGACTTCCCAATCGCCGTCGGCGACAACGGGGGTAGCTTGCGCGTCGAACTCAACCACTCGAACATGTCGGTGCTCCCCTCTGGGCTGCAGCTCGGCGACAACGACTCCCGCATCCTGGCGGTCGCCCTCAACCTGTCAAACGATGGCCTCGCGGTCACGGTGGTTTCCAAGGACCTCCCGTTGCGGGTGAAAGCCGCCTCGATCGGCCTCGCGGCTGAGGAGTATCGCGCCGAGCTGGCGGTGGACTCCGGATGGACCGGCATGGCTGAGATCGACGTCTCGGGCGAGCAGATGGCCGAACTCTACGACAACGACACCATGTCGACTCGGCTGGTGCAGGATATGCCGATCAACACCAGCCTCGTCATCCACTCGGAGCGTGGATCGGCTCTCGGGCGGGTCTCGGGCAAGGGCCAGTTCAAGGTGGTGCGTGGCGATCGCGACGTGTTCGGCCTGCACGGCCGGAGCGCCGAGCAGCGCCTCGCTATCGACCTGCTGCTCGACCCCGAGGTCGGCATCGTCTCGCTCGGTGGTCGCGCGGGCACTGGCAAGAGCGCCCTGGCCCTGTGCGCGGG
The DNA here is from genome assembly GCA_043742905.1 of Microbacteriaceae bacterium. Lineage (GTDB taxonomy): Bacteria > Actinomycetota > Actinomycetes > Actinomycetales > Microbacteriaceae > Lysinimonas. Next base: position 2,919 of record JAYTXO010000388.1, read on the forward strand.
TCTCGAGGCCGTGCTCGAGAAGCAGCAGCATCGCAAGATCATGGTCTTCCGCCCGCTCTACGCGGTCGGCGGCCAAGAACTCGGCTACCTGCCCGGCGACGCGAAAGAGAAAATGAACCCGTGGGGTCAGGCTGTGTTCGACACGCTGGGTGCGCTGGTCAGTGAGAACGTGCTGGAGGAGATCGTGGAGCGCGGCATCCTCGAGGTGCTACCGCTCACGCACATCCGCGGTCGCTCGCTGCACGACGCATTCGTGATCGTCGACGAGGCGCAGTCCCTCGAGCGCAACGTGCTGCTCACAGTGCTCAGCCGCATCGGGCAAAACTCCCGCGTGGTGCTCACCCACGACGTCGCCCAGCGCGACAACCTCCGGGTCGGACGTCACGACGGGGTCGCCTCCGTCATCGAGACGCTGAAGGGACATCCCCTGTTCGCACACATCACCCTGACCCGCTCGGAGCGGTCGGCCATCGCGGCACTAGTGACTGAACTGCTCGAGGGCAACGAGCTGGCGTAACGCGACAGCGCAGGTCGTGACGGCCGGGGCCCGTCGCCGGGGAAGTGCGGCGTGGCTCCCGGCCGGTCCGAGGTCCGGGCTCTGAGGCCTGAGGCCTGAGGCCTGAGGTTGCGGGTTGCGGTTGGCGCGGGCTGGCACAGGCTGTTTCTCCGGAGAATCCGGGGACATCGCCAGCGGTCCAGGGAGAGCGGCCCAGTCTGCCGTCGATTTCTCCGGAGAAGGTGTCAGACGGATGCCGCGAACCCGCGCCGCCGCAACACCACGTTGAGCGCCGTCGCGCCCGCCACGAGTGCTGCGGCGACGAGCGGCACCCACAGTCCGCCGTAGGTGGAGCCGCGGTCAATCGCCGCGCCACTCAACGCCGCACCGATCGTCACCCCCAGCGAGAGTGCAACACTCGGCCATGACATCGCGACCGTGATGTTTTCACGCGCACTCAGTGTCTCGATCAGCGAGCTGGCCGCGATCAGGATCGGCGTCGTCGCCAGTCCCGCGCACAAGCTCATGACGGCGAAGCCGATCGGCGAGCCGACGACCGCGTACCCGGGCATCACAACGGCGAACAGCGCGCCGGCGATGGCGAGCCGCCGAAGTGGAGACCAGTGGGCGCCGATCACCCCGAATAGGAATCCGGAGGTGACGCTACCGACGGCAAATACGGCGAGAAGGATGCCAGCGACCGCGGTGCTGCCGACGTCGCGCGAGATTCCGACGGCGGTGAGATCTATCGATCCGAAGATCAGGCCGACGCCGACGTAGCCCGGGAGCAAGCCGAGCACACCCGCGGGGAGCCAAGCGCGGAAGCCGGTGGCGGCATCCGGAGCGGGAATACGCTCGAGCACCGGAGCAGTGCGTCGTTGGACGAGCAGGGCGACACCGCCGAGCAGCGTCGCACCGACGCCGACTAGGAAGCCGGCCACCGGATTCGCCGCAGCCGCGATGATCGTTACCAGTGGCGGCCCGATGACGAAAGTGAACTCATC
>JAYTXO010000389.1:0-2662 GCA_043742905.1 Microbacteriaceae bacterium
GGCAAATCATCCCGCCGAGTACATGGCGGCCCTCCTGACCAGCGTCGGGGACTCCAAGGACAAGCTCGGCATGTACCTGAGCGAGTGTCGACGGATGGGCATCCGGGTGCTTGCGCCGGACGTCAACGAGTCGAGCGGCGACTTCACCGCCGTTCCCAGCGAGGCCGGTATCGGCGACATCCGCTTCGGTCTCGGCGCGATTCGCAACGTCGGTTCGAACGTTGTCGAGGCGATCGCGAAGTCTCGGGACGAGAAGGGCCGCTTCGAGTCCTTCCACGACTTTCTGCGCAAGGTGCCGATCCAGGTGGCGAACAAGCGCACCGTCGAGTCGCTCATCAAGTCGGGCGCGTTCGATTCGACAAGGGCCACCCGTCGGGCCTTGCTTGAGATTCACGAGGATGCGATCGACTCGGCCGTGAGCGACAAACGCGCCGAAGCGAATGGCCAGGTCGGTTTCGACTTCGACAGCCTCTGGGACGAGCCGCAGGCCGTGAACCAGGTTCCCGATCGCCCGGAGTGGTCGAAGCGCGACAAGCTCGCTTTCGAGCGCGAGATGCTCGGGCTCTATGTGTCCGATCATCCGCTCGCCGGACTCGAACTGCAGCTCGCCAAGCACGCCGGCAACAGCATCACCGAGGTGCTTGGTGGCGAGGTCGCCGGCGACGGGGAGCATGTGACGATCGCCGGCCTCATCACTTCTGTGCAGCACCGCACAGCGCGAAATTCCGGCAACCAGTACGGACTCATCACCGTTGAGGACTTTGCGGGGGAGATCACCGTGATGTTCCTCGGCAAGGCCTACCAGGAGTTTTCGCCCGCCCTCACGAACGACGCGATCGTGGTGGTACGCGGCCGCGTCAGCATGCGGGACGACGGCATGAATCTGCACGCCTCGAGTATGTTCACGCCCGATCTCGGCCAAAGCCTCGGCGCCGGACCGCTCACAATCTCGATGCCAGAGTTCAGGGCGACGACGGATGTGGTGACGCAGCTCAATGACGTTCTGATCCGACACTCGGGCGACACCGAAGTGCGGCTCAAGCTCGTTAAGGGTGAAACCGCCCGCGTGTTCGAGATCCCGTTCCCGGTCTCGGTCAACGCCGATCTGTACGGCGAACTCAAGTCCCTTCTCGGTCCAAACTGCGTGGTCTGAGCGTCAGCTTCGTTGCGTACGGGTCGACGTGCGTCAGGGGCCCGCTTGATCGACGCTGTGACGCTGAGACGCTGTGCGTCGGCGCGGGATTTGCGCAGATTACGGACATGTTGGTGGTGCCCGCCATACCTGCGATTGGTGCCGGAGCCGAGAGGGTAACCGTGACGGCCCTGAAGGCTACGAGCGAGATGACGCGGGTTGCGAGAGCGTCTTCGTAGACAGGGAGTTCCCCCGTGGGTCGGAGTGGAATCATCCTGGTCCCAGCACTAGCCCGGACGGCGCGTCAGATGCCCGCTCGGATGTCCCGGCGCTGTTATGTCCCGGTGGGGTGCAGATCTCACTGCGGCTAATATCCGTGTGCGGCTCTAACTCGTGTGCGGTGCCGATTCGTCTGCGGCGCTCACTCGTGCGCAGCGTCGATTCGTGTACGAAATGCAGGAAGCAATGTGACTGGAGTGACGGATGGGTCACACCAACCACATCCGTCACGCATCGTCCTGCATTTCGAACCGGCGGGGCGGCCGAGCCGAGCGGATGCCGAGCGGGCCGGAGCCGAGCGGATGCGGGAGCGGCCAGAGCCGAGCCGACCCGGCCGACCCGACCCAACCGGCCGACGTCAACTAGACGGCGTCGCCCGGCTTCAGATAGGTGCGCTCGTGGTAGAGGAGGGCGGCATCCGGCTCACCGAGTGCTCCCTCTTCGATCTGCACCACGATGACGGCATTGTTTGCCACCGGGAAGCGCTCGACGATGCGGCCAACCATCCACGAGGTGACCCCCTCGAGAATCGGCAGGCCATGTGGGCCAGGCGCCCAGTGGTCGCCCGTAAAGCGCAGGTCGTGATCGCCGGACATCCGTTCGGCGAGGTGACGCGTGCGCGCCCCCATGGTCTGGATGGCCACCCAGTCGGTACCGGCGATGGCCGGCCAGGCGCTGGCGACCTTCGCCATGTTGAAGGTCGCCAGGGGAGGAACCGCAGCAAGCGAGGCGAGGGATGTCGCGGTGAACCCGACCGGCTTCCCTTCCGGGGTCAGCGCGGTGATCACCACCACTCCGGCGGCGTGCCGACGGAAGGCGTGCTTGAAAGCCGCGATGCCGTCCGGTTCTCCTGCAGCGGTCACGGGTGCTGTCTCATCCACCGGTATGTCAATTCCCTGTCAACTGTGATTATTTCTCTGGCGTGCGAGCGGGCCTCTAGCGTGGCCAGCGGGCTCTCGCTCAGCACACAGAGTGTTTCCCCTAGGCTTGCTTGGCCATGATCAAGACGATTGACCTTCGAGACCTCAAGCCTAGCCGCGCCGAACTCCTCGCCCTCGTTCCGCGGTCACTGACGGATGTCTCGGCCGCGACCGCGATCGCCCAGGAGCTCATCAGCGACGTGCGAGAGCGCGGTGAAGCTGCACTGCTCGACCAGGCCGAACGCTTCGACGGGGTGCGCCCGCTCCGCGTACGGCTGGATGTCGCCGATGTCTCGGCCGCCGTCCGCGCTCTCAGTGTGCCGGTACGTGA